>CALXCJ010000111.1 GCA_944386775.1 uncultured Clostridia bacterium | reverse complement strand
ATATTATTATAGTTGCATTAGGTAATT
Organism: uncultured Clostridia bacterium; assembly: GCA_944386775.1. GTDB lineage: Bacteria > Bacillota > Clostridia > TANB77 > CAG-508 > CAG-269. The sequence goes on along the minus strand of CALXCJ010000111.1, from coordinate 2,997 downwards.
TAATAAATCCTTATCTTTATTCCATGATGCTTCTTCTGACATTGGAATATTTTCTTGGTAAGCATTACTTAATACTTTTTTCTTTTGTTCTACACTGATTTTGGCGTATATTTCAGTAGTTTTAATATCGCTATGACCTAAAAAATCACGAATATATATATAATTTACACCAGCCTCTAGTAAATGCATGGCTTTTGAATGTCTAAACATATGTGGATGTATATTTTTAGGAATTAAGGAAGACTCTTTTGTGGCTGAAATTCTATATTTTTCTATAATATATTTAATACCAGGTTCAGTTAAAGGTTTCTTTAATTTACTTACAAAAAGATTGTTATCATATTTTTCGGTTAAACAATGTTCTTCAATATATGTTTTTAGTAGATCAGATGTATTTCCAATAATCGGTACAACTCTTATTTTACTACCTTTTCCAACCAATCTTACAGTTGTAGTAAAATCATCAAATATAATATCTCTGACTTTTAGATTTATTAATTCAGATACTCTAGCACCAGTATCATAAAGGGTTGCAAGTAATGTTAAATCTCGTCTACCATTTATAGTAGATATATTGGGTTGCTTTAATAAAATTTTCAAAACATCTACAGTCATATATTCCATAGGCTTTTCAATGTCTCTTTTTAACGGAATATCGAAAACATTTTGAAATTGCAATATTCGGGTAGATTCATTAGGATACACATATTTTAAAAATGAGCATATATTTTGCAATCTGTTATTCCTTGTAGCTATAGAGTTGTTTTTAACCTTTTCTAGGAACTCTAAAAATTCTATAATAATATCTTTGTTAAAAACATCTAAAGATATATTTTTTATATTAATGTTTTTCTCTTTTACACAAAACTGAAGAAAACCATTAAAAGTATATCTATATGAAGATATAGTGTGCTTACTCAAATTCTTTTGAACAGATAAATAACTGGTAAAATATGTGTTAAGATAATTTGATAAACTATTTTTCATAAGCACCTCCAATTCTAGGGATAGCATCATTTGTGTATGAATTTACTTTATCTAAAATATCTGGATACATATCATTTGTAAGTTTTAAGTAATATTCTGTACTCTTGAATTTTGAATGTCCCATATATGTTTTTAAAATTGGTAAATATGCTGTTAAATCCTTATTTTCTTTTACGAAATTTTTTAAACAGTTTACTGCAAATGTGTGGCGAAAATCATGTATCCTTGGATTATTTTGTTTTGACTTTTCTATTCCAGCAAAATTTAAAATTGTTCTGAAAGATTTTCGAAGTGTAGTTTGAACGACAGGTATCCTTTTGTTTTTAGTATAAAAGAAAAAATCATCTTTTTTAGAATCCGAATGCATTTTGGCTGAATATTCTATACAAATATTTTTTAATTCATCTGAGATAACAATTAATCTATCGTTGTTGTTTTTAGCTTCATATATTGAAATAATGCCATTTACTAAATCAATGTTTTCCACTTTCAAATTTAATGCTTCAGAAATTCTTAAACCACAACAATAAAAAAATCTAAATAGTACTGGAAAAACCATATAAGTATTCTTATGATAACAGCCATATTTTTTGTTATCTATAACATCAAATATTCTTTTTAGTTCTGCATTTGTATAAATGTAAGATTTATATTTTGGCTTTTTGGGAATATATGTTGTAGGAATTATAAAAGCTTGTTTTTCTATATTATTCAAGTATTTAGCAAATTCTCTAACAACAACAATTCTATTTTCTACAGAAGAACAAGATTCATTTTTCCTTGGAGTAGCCCATTCTAATGCAATGTCTTTTGTTAAAACTGTTTCATTGAAGAAACGAGAAAAACATAAATTATCAAACTGTTTAATTAATTTTTTACCTAATGTATATTTATAGCCTAATGAGTGTTTTAACTTCAAGAAATTACAAATGTCATCTTTAAAATTACTTTTTAAGGCATAATCTTTCATGAGTTAATTCACCTCCAATCTTAGACAACATTCTTTAAGAGACAAAGTATCTACCTTTAAATAAATATCAGTATTGTTCACATCAGTATGCCCTAAAATTCCAGAAATGGTTGATAATGGTGTTCTATTTTGCAATAATGTAGTTGCAAGTGAATGCCTTAATGAATATGTTCCAATACACTTTTTATCAGAAATATCTATATTTGCAAGGTTAAGATATCTCCTAAAAGTATTGTAAAAGCAATGTTTATCAGAAAGCTTTTTGTTTCTCCTGTTTAAAAAAACATATTGAGTATTAACATTAGGGCGTCCATTTTTTATATAGTCAATAAGAGCAAGTCCAACATTTTCAAGCAAAGGAAGCGTTACACCTTTCTTTGTTTTATTTTGTGTAATATTTAAAATGTTCATTTGCCAGTTGATATCTCTAAATTTTAGATTTTTCACATCTGAAAATCTCAATCCTAAATGAGCCAGCAGCATAAATATGGCATAATTTCGTTTACCAATTTGTGAACTTCTATCAATACAACTTAATATTTTAGAAATTTCATCAGACGACCAAATTGTATGAGGAATTTTACTATTATGATTTATTTTAAATTTTGGTATTGATAGAGAAAAATCCTTATCGATTAGCTTATTTAGATACGCAAATCTTAAAAAACATCTAATGTTGGAAATCAAATTATATTTCGTACTTTTACTATAGCTATCTTTCGTAAATATATAATTTAAAATATTATCATAAGTAATTCTTTTTATGCTGAAAACATTCTTTTTCATTAGGTATTTAAAAAATATTCTTAAGTCCTTTTTATTTCTACGAATGTAGCCTTCTGAAAGTTGTCTCATTTTTAGATTATCTAAAAATTTCTTTAGTATTAATTGATAATGTAATTTACAGAAATTAACATTATCAATTTTAAATTTTTGGTGTGATATAGTAATACACATAATAAAACCTCCTAAAAATTAGTAAGATATTAATATATCTTCACTTTATATTTTAAGAGGCATAATATTCATAAGTCAAATAC
>CALXCJ010000110.1 GCA_944386775.1 uncultured Clostridia bacterium | reverse complement strand
AATTCATCAAAAAAACTGATAGAATTCTATCAATTTTATTTTGAATTTTTCTATCAGTTTTATTTTAACATTTACAATATTAGACAGTTAATTTTATGAACTCTCAGAAAGAAAGTAGGTGGAAAAATGGCAATGATACCAACACAAAAAGTAAAGACCATTAACGAGAAATGCAGTAATGGATGGCATTTTGATATTCTATATTACACATTTCATAGTGAAAGAACACTAATAAAGCAAATCAATATTGATGATGAATATTACTTGGAGTTTAGACTTTGTTATAGTAATAAGAAACAAATATTAGTGCATATTAGTAAATTTCATAAAAGACCTAATGAACAAATGTGCTGTTACTACAGGTTTAGGTAAAAATGCTATTATAGATGAAACGGAATATAAAAGAAAGAGTATTGATAATCTAATAACATTTACAAATACTTTAGATAATGAAAGACTAATGGAGATAAACAAGAATACTAAAGTTAGTAGAGGTTATGGACTAATTATGCCTAGTGAAGATTTTTAAGGAGGTACAGAATGGAATTTCCAGATAATCATATTATTGAAGAATTATACAGTAGTGGAGTTGTAACAAATATAGCAACTAGTCAAGAATACAAAACTTTAATTGGTGAGTACAATGATTTATTTGACACGATAGAAGATAATGAGTTAAAAGATAAACTTGAAAAATTAGAAGAGATGAAAAATAAGTTATATTCTGAAACAGACAAAGATGTATTCAAAGCAGGTTTTAGTATGGCTGTAAAAATGTTAATTGAAGCATTATCAACTAATGTATAGAAAGGATTTTTAGTATATGCAAACAACAGAAATTATAAAAGATTTAGGAATAAATTACTTACACCAAACAGGCACAATGCCTAGAAAATACTATTTATTAAATAATCAAATTGATATAATGCAGAAAGAATTAAGGTTAAAGTTAAATAATAAAAGAGATAAGAAGAAGTTTGATAAATTGATAGATACTCTTATGGAAGTTGGTACTTTTGAAAGTGATGGGCAATTCGTTTCAGGTTTCGTTTTAGCAACACATATTATGGCAGAAGCACTTACATATAAATTGTAATCTAACAATAATGTAAAAGAAATTTTGGATGAGCAGATAGATCAACCTATCTGCTCTAGCTTTAATAATTAAGCTATAACATCAATATAAGCTCACTATTGCCCCTGTGAAGCACTATATATACATATTTGAAAAATTTTTCGCCATATAGTATAAGAAGGTCTATATTGAATTTCGCTATTGTTTCCATATTTGTTAACATTTAATTAGAGTTAGTATAGGTTAATGTTCTATTAAAAAATAGTGTAGAAATCTCTAATAAAAGAATGTTTTATGTATAAAATAAAAAGTCTACTAAGTCTATTAGTAAACTTTTTTAGCAACTACAACAAATCTGCCATTCTCTTGTGTATAATCACAGGTACTTAAAGTCATAAGTTGTTCACCATAAGTAGCAGTAACACCTGTATCATATAAACTTACATCTTTAGCATTGCTTACAAATTCAGCATAGTCCAATTCATTGTTAGCATTTACAAAGTTGTAGTATCTAAATACATTAGTTTCGTTGGTATAGTAAACTCTGCTATAAAATGCTGACATTACTTCATAGGTATCGTCAGACTTTTCAGTAGTAAACCTTATTGTCTTATGCTCATTGTAAAAAGCCTCATCCTTATACTTAATAAGTTCGTCAAACATTAGGCCTACCTTGTTTCTATGCCCATATATCAATAAGTTCTCACTAGGTTTATCGAAATCATAATCTTTATCTAGGAATATTGAGCCAGTAGATATATATTCGTGCTTATAATTATGTTTTAAATAATAATCATTATCTTCGCCTTGTAGAACAGGATAATTGATATTTGTACCTGCTATTTCTAGCCAACCTACTATATCTGCATTGTCTTTCTGTAACTCCCTCAACTTTAGCATTCTTTCAGTAGTTGGATTTAAGCCATTATCAGTTATATCTTCACTAGGCACATCTATTGTATCTAAGACCTCTGAAACCTCTCTCTGCATTTCATTCTCAATATACTCCGTCAGCTTTATCTTGATAAATAGTATAATCCCTGATATCAATATCAATGTTAATAATATCGTTACAGTCTTTTTGAAGTTGCTAGTATTTTGCTGTTTATGTTTGGCCATTCTTAATACTCCCTCTATAATAGAATAAGGGGAGATGTAATTTATTATCTACCCCTTTATAGCTTAAAATTTCTTAACTATTGCTAAGCCTAATGCTGATAATGTACTTACTAATACTGATATAACTGATGCCACATTAGTTTCTTCCCCTGTTTTAGGAGTATTATCTAATTGACCTGTTGTATTAGTAGTATTCGTGTCCTCAGTTGGCTTATTATCTGATGTTTCTGATGATGTAGTTTGTTCAGCTACTACATAATTACTAAAATGGTCTGTTTCAAAAACAATAAATCCATTTTCGATAGCAGTATCATACTCAGTTTTAGTTCCGTTATCGTCAACCCTATAAACTACTATTTTTGATGTATCATAGCCACTTGGTACAGGTATGCTAATTTTAACTTTGCCACTAGGTTGTATAACTGTGTCTTCACTCATAAGGCTAATATCATACATCTCAAATTTACTTACACTATTGCCTAGTGCTGTTACTACTGTGTTGTATGATGTACCTGATGTTATTTCTTCTACTATAAGTTTTGTTCCTGATGGTACTACATCTGTTGTAGCATCTAATTTAATATTAGTTGTTGTATCTGTATCAGTTACTATTTCAGCTTGTTCTTGTCTAATTATTACATAATCAGTGCCACCACTATTATCAGAATATGAGCCATAAGCTATATAAATATCTGGTCCATCACAATACTCGTCTCCACCTTTATCTAACTTAGTTATTACATAATCAAAACCATTATTCTTTAAATAAGTATTTAATTGATTTATAGCATAATCTTCAACATTGGAAACATTACTAGGAACTGTTATTATAGGAACGGTAAATTCACCACCCACGTGTCTTAAATCATATAATATACCATCTTTAAAAATAAGTATTGTTGTGCCGTGTGTAGCATTTGATAATTCCGTACTACCACCAGCTCCAGCAGTTGTAAAAATTGTAATACTATTATCGTTTACCTTATTTTGATAGTAGTTTCTTGCCATAGATAAAACATCAAAACCGTCTTTATGTATATTAGACAATGCTACTTCATAATACTTTGGGCTCTCTAATTTAATGTTCTTGATATATTGCTCATCAGTAGTATTTCTTGAAGCACTATTACTATATGTTATTGAAATTTCTTTTTGGGCTATCTGTTGGTTATTTCTGTATAAAACAATATCAGCCTTATAGAAACTATCAAAATCCAAATAGTCATATATGCCACCTAAAATAGTAATACCAGAATATGAGCCGTCTAATGAGCCATCTGATGAAACTTTAATATCTGTAATTCCCGCTTCTCTTAATTTATCTGCAACACTTGTAAGGATAATATCATTTGCTTTGTCATACTCAATCTCTTTTACATCTACTGTCATACTAGATGGAATTTCATTAAGTATAGCCTCTATTTCTGTATCAGTTACAGCATTTACCTTTGTATTAAATAAGCATATAGCTGATAACATAATTAGTAAAACAAGTAATAATTTTAGTTTGGTATTGCTCATCATCTCTTGTTCACCCCCTCTCACTCTCATTAGTATAATATCGATGTCGATAGATATTATTCGACATTATCTGCTTAGAATATATCACTAAAATATATTTTTGTAAATAGTTAAGTGAGTATTTTTAAAAGAGTTATTATCTTTGGGTATATTTTATAAACTATACGTAAATATTCATACAAAGGTGGTATTTACGATGTTAAAATTGAATGTTATATCTCTACTAGAAAAACGAGGTTATACGAAATATGGATTATTTAATAAATTAAATAATATACGTGCTATAAAAGGCGAAAAGTTAATGAATTATACTAATTTTCAAAATATGATAAATCAAGTTAATAAATCTGTCTTATATCAAGATTTAGATGAGTTATGTGATGCTTTAGAGTGTGATATATCTGAATTACTAATAAAAGTAGATGATGAAGAATAATACTGTCAAACCTGTGATAGTATTATTTTTTGTTAATTCTAAAAATAGCCACTAATAGCAAAAGAAATTTCTATATGTTATATTAAATCCAAGGGGGAATTTTTGATATGGAAATTAAAACTTATGAAGCAAACAAAATTGGTGGATGTATAACAGAGATTAGAAGTGGATCTACAAAAATTATATTTGATTATGGAAATAATTTAGATGATACCCCACAGATAGATATTAAAGGCTTAACTTATGGAAAACCTGAATATGAAGCAGTATTTATATCACACTATCATTTAGACCATATAGGAGCTATTGATAAAATACTTGATGGTATTACAATTTATGTAGAAGAAACAACGAAAAAACTTTATGATATTATCTGCGACTTTCAAAGTAAGCCAAGAGTAAAAGTTAAAACATTTACATTTAATAAAGATGTAATACTAGCAAATACTATACGAGTAACAGCTTATAAAGTAGACCATTCAGCTTATAACTCTGCAATGTTTTTAATAGATGATGGCAAAGAAAAAGCACTTTATACAGGAGATTATAGAAACAATGGATATACTGGCAATATGTTAATTCCTACATTCAAAAAGATAGGAAAAGTAGATTATTTAATAACAGAAGGTACAAATATAGGCGACAATTCTCATATCATTAGAAAAGAGTTAAGCCTTGTAAAAGAGTTTGAAACAATTATGAGAAAGTATAAGCAAGTATTCGTTTTGATGGCATCTTCTAATATTGATAGAATAACAACAATGTTAAAGGCTTGTAATGGAACAAATCACATTTTAATAGAAGATATTTATATGGCACATTTAGCGACAATGATATTCAAAGAAGATAATGTACCTATCCCAAACCCAATTAATTTTGATAATGTTATGGTATATAAGCCATACTATTTTAATAAAAAAGATGAATACTTTAAACATAAGTATTTGAATTGTTTTAATGATAAAAATAATAACAAAATGCTATATCAGCCCTTCACAATGAATATTAGAACAAGTATGTTAGGCGATTTAAGAATATTCAAAAGAAAGCATATTTTGACTAATGCCTGTCTAATCTATTCAATGTGGGGTGGCTATAAAGAGAAAGAAGATATAAATAAATTTATAAGAGAAACCAAGAGATTAGGCATAACCTTAATCAAGAAAGAACTGCACACAACAGGACACGCAAGTAAAGAGCTTATAAATGAGATTATAGAAATAACTGGTAACCCTAAAATTTATATGATACATACTACATTAAAAGAAGATAAGGATTACAAGTAAGAAGTTTTTTGAAATTGAAAATATGCTTCAATAATTATTTCGTAGTTTAATATGGAAGTAAACAAGATATTCTTATGGTATTGTTCTCATACCGGTTAAAAGAAACAATACTAATAAGATATGCTTAAAAATCATAAGTAGTACAGTGTTATTACTGTATTTATGACTTCCTGATAGGAAATAAGATTAAGAAAAAACACAACTATACTACTAATAATAATAGTATTCAAAATCATTAAGAAGATAAGAAAGATAAAGTTCGTAAGAAACAACATCTAAACTAAAAAAGTAAAATTAAAGATAAAGTTCATAAGTAACAACATCTAAATTAGAAATACAAAAATTATTTAAAATAATGTAAAAACGATTATGTTTAAGACAGTTTAATAAAAGATTAAAAGATATTTTGTTAGAGGTCAGATATAACTCTAATAGTATTAAAAACCTTTTATACAAAAGACTAATTATAAACCAAACAGTTTATTTAATTTTACTAGGTCTTTATGCTCTATATCTGGCATAGTGGCATAGTAAAATACAAATGTTAAAGAGCCAGATTAAGTGTCTAGCTCTTTTATGTTTTCATTTGTTATTTGAGAGTTATCTGTAATTAAGTTATTAGAGCCTATGGTTTCATCAGCTTGGATATCAGCTAGTAATCTCTTTTGCTTAATTCTATCCCAAAGATAGTCTTCAAAGGTCATTTTGCTTGGCTTTATGTGTTCATCTTTATCTGCTACAAATGCTTGATAAACTCCTATCACTCTATCATTGGTAAAAGCTGGATTAACATAGTATGTATTTCTAGTTCCTTTGAAACTGTATCTCTCTGACCTATAATTTAATGATAAAACTCGTTTTCCAAATGGTCCTTTATCAAGTAGATTATTATTGGTTTCTTCGCACCAAATATAATACTCTTGATAATATCGAGATTTACTTATAAAAGTTTCTATTGGAAACAGGTTACAAAACTCGAAGACATTATCACATTCCATAAAATATCTCTTGGTTTCCGCTTCTACATTAGCTGGAATAGTAAATTTACCATTCTGTAACACGATACAAAATGCAAATATTGCTCTTGTGGCAATAATCTGCAATACCTTATTATTTCCACAAAGTTTTGATTCTATATTTATATCACGATTAGCAGTTTTATCTGTAAATGTGGCATTAAATGGGATTACGATAAATCTATCTGTTATATGTAACCCTAATTCCTTGAAATTAATAACTTCATTTACTGAAAACAATAGAGTAGCATAAGATGTTAAATAAACATTTCGTTCTCTATCTTCCAACGATATTGGCTCTCCTGATATAAGTCTAGTTAAAATACCTGTATTGATGTATTTGACGTTTTTTTGGTCCTCACTAATATTACAGGTAGCTAATCTCAATGCTTTTATAGTAGTTTTATTAGCTGATTTATTTCCGACTAACCCCTCAAGATGCTCGTGAGAGCAGTTATTTCCCAGTATTGCCTCAATAATTCTAAAAATTTTAGATTTACCATTTCTGCCGAAGCCTTTTAATATGATAGCTTTGTTTAACTTAGCCGTCCTAAAAAAGCTATATCCGATTACTTTGTAGAGTAATTTTTCTATGCCTTTATCTTGGCAAGTTATATCTGAGAAAAACTCATTAACAAAATCTAACTCTGGTGAGTTTTGCAATAATATAGATAAATCATCATAAGGAACTTTTAATGGTGCAATTATCTTAGATATTTTCGCTAGTTCAGCTTTATACTTGCTTATGTGAGTTGCTCTCTCAGTAGCATTTAGATTATTTAATTTTGATAAATCCATTATCTAGCACCCCCTTTATTATTTGAGCAGTCTAGCAATTCAGTCTTTTTATCTCGTTTCTGGCTATACCAGGTAATAATTGCGTTCAGCTCTGCCACCTTGATTTTTCCTATATTTTCACTTGGAAAACTAGGCAATGAGTATATCTTGGCAGCCGTAGAAGGACAGCAATTACGAATTTCAGCAAATTCCTTTATTGTAATCAGTCTAATTGCCCTAGACCTATCCTCTGCTAATTTTAGCTTATTTAGTAGTTCATCAAGTTTGCTTATGTTTAAATCAATATCTGTATCGATATTAAAAGTCATATCACAAATCTCCTTTCCTACACCTTGACATTTCATGTCAAATGATGTATTATATAAGAAATTTAATGTTGCAACATTTCTTATTGGAAATAGTGTACCACATAATTTTGTGAAAACTAAAAAATTTACTAAAAGAATTTTTAGTAGAGATTACAAGTAATTTATTTCAAATAAGAAACAGAAAGGAGAAAATGTATGAGTGATATTAAAGATGAAGATAAAGAGAGAAAACAAAACTTAAAAAATCTTTTTGCTGATAGATTAGATGACTTAGTAGAAGAAAAAAAAGAATCTATTAAAACAAGTAACAAGGATAAAAAAGAATCTACTAAAACAAGTAACAAGGATAAAAAAGAATCTACTAAAACAAGTAACAAGGATAAAAAAGAGTCTACTAAAATAAGCAACAAGGAAATTGCAGAAGGACTACAAATATCAGAAAGTCAGTTAAGCAAAGCTTTATATGCTCAAACAGAGTTAGGAATAAGTAGTTTAGTCAAAATTGCTGAATATTTTAATGTATCTACTGATTACTTATTAGGTTTAACTGATTTAAAAAGTCCAAAAGAAGATTTTAAAACTATTCGTAAAGTTACTGGCCTATTAGATGAAGCTATTAAGAATTTATATTCTATGAATAGAAAATATGATGGTACTACCTATGTATTAAATCTTATGCTTGCTAATCCAAAATTTAGAGTTTTATTATCAAAAATGATGCAATATTTATTAGATATGTCAAATGCAGGAACAGGACCTTATGATGATTATAAAGGGTATGACACTATGTCTATGCAATCTATGGATATAGATATCGAAAAGGAAAATGACCCATATAGAATTAAAAATAGAAAAGACCTAGAATACTGGCATTTATTTAAAATTACCAATATGCTTCAAAATATAACTAAAGAAATGAAAGAAACCTATTTATCAGAATGTAATAAAAGATAAAATATAAAAACAAAATAAAAAAGCAGGGAATATTTTTTGGATAGGTTGCTAGACTGCTCAAAAAATAATCCCTTAGAAAATCAAGAGTGATTTTCTATATTTATTATAGTATAAAAATTCACTCTTGTAAATAATGAGGAGTGATTTTTATTATGGGAAAAAGAAAGAGCAAAGGAAATGGCGAAGGAACAATATATGTTAATTCAAAAACTGGCTTGCATATAGGTCAATATGTAGTTAATGGAAAAAGACATTCTGTTTATCAAAAGAAGAATGAAAAAGTAGGAGATTTTAAAAAAAGGTTTAATGCTATCTTAAATGATATAAACTCTGGTACTTATATTGGGAAAAGTAAAATAACTGTTTATAGTATCATTAAAGAACACATAGAGCAGAAATTTAAAGATGGTATAACAAAGGAAAACTCTTATGGTAGAGATTTAGATACTTTGAAGCAAATAGAAAATTGTTGCTCTATTTTTATCAATAAGCCTATTCAACAAGTTTCATTAAAAGATATTCAAACTGCTAAAGAAGAAATAAAATCTTACTCGCAGTCTAATATAGATAAAATTTGGAGATTATTAAAGAAGGCCTTTTCGATAGCGGCTTCTCCCTCTTTTAGATTAATAC
>CALXCJ010000109.1 GCA_944386775.1 uncultured Clostridia bacterium | reverse complement strand
AACCGTCACAAACGGAACCAAAGGAACATTTAGCGGAAGTGGAAAAACATATACATTAGTCGTAACAAACACAGGAACAACAACTCAAACGGTAAAAGTAGATGCAAATAAATGTACAGATGCAGCAGGGAACGGAAACACAGCATCAAGCACATTTTCAATGACAGTAGATAGAACATCCCCAACAGTAAGCATCACAGCAAACAAAACTTCACCAACAAATGTAAGTAGCATAACATACACATTCACATTTAGCGAAGATGTAACAGGATTTACAGTAGATGACATAACCGTCACAAACGGAACCAAAGGAACATTTAGCGGAAGTGGAAAAACATATACATTAGTCGTAACAAACACAGGAACAACAACTCAAACGGTAAAAGTAGATGCAAATAAATGTACAGATGCAGCAGGAAACGGAAATGCAGCATCAAGCACATTTTCAATGACAGTAGATAGAACATCCCCAACAGTAAGCATCACAGCAAACAAAACTTCCCCAACAAATGCAAGTAGCATAACATACACATTCACATTTAGTGAAGATGTAACAGGATTTACAGCAGACGACATAACAGTCACGAACGGAGCAAAAGGAACATTTAGCGGAAGTGGAAAAACATACACATTAGTCGTAACAAACACAGGAACAACAACTCAAACGGTAAAAGTAGATGCAAATAAATGTACAGATGCAGCCGGAAATGTAAATGCAGCATCAAGCACATTTTCAATGACTGTAGACAGAACAGCCCCAACAGTAAACATTACAGCAAATCAAGCATCATCAACAAATGCAAGCAGTATAACATATACATTCACATTTAGTGAAGATGTAACAGGATTTATATCAGATGATATAACAGTCACAAATGGAACCAAAGGAACATTTAGTGGAAGTGGAAAAACATACACTTTAGTAGTAACAAATACAGGAAGTACAACTCAAACAGTAAAAGTAGATGCAAATAAATGTACAGATGCAGCCGGGAACGGAAACACGGCATCAAACACAGTTACAATAACAATAGATAGAACAGCCCCAACAGTAAACATCACAGCAAATCAAGCATCACCAACAACAGCAACTAGTATAACTTATACAATCACATTTAGTGAAAATGTAACAGGATTTACTGTAGATGACATACAAGTAACAAACGGAACAAAAAGTACATTTAGCGGAAATGGAAAAACATATACTTTAGTTGTAACACAAAGTAGCAGTACAACACAAAATGTAAAAATAAATGCAAATGTATGTACAGATAGTGTAGGAAATGGAAACAGTGCATCAAATACAGTTACTATAGAAATAAATAGAAGACAAACACTAACAATAAACCCAAATGGAGGATATTATAATGGAACTAATGCTCAAACATATATAACTCAAGATACAGGTACACAGTATGCATTATCAAATCCATCACCTCCACCAGGATATACAGTAACATTTAATGGAAATGGTGGAACGGCAAGAACAAGTAGTGTAACTTCAGTAAAATCATTTTCAGGTTGGTCACATACATCAGGTAGTGGTAGCCTAAGTGGAAGTACATATACATTTGGTACAAGTGGTGGAACAGTAACAGCAAATTATTCAAATGGTAGTGTTACATTTACATCAGCATCAAGAAGTGGGTATATATTCCAAGGATGGTATGATGGAAATGGAAATTATGTAGGAACATCTGGAACTACATATACTCCAACAGGAAATATAACCTTATATGCACATTGGGTATTAGCTATTGCACAAATTGGTTCAACTTTATATCCAAGTTTAGCAAGTGCAATAAATGCAGTACCTGCAAATAATAGTCAAACATTAGTGACATTACTAGTAAGTACAACAGAAACTATAACAATTCCTTATAATAAAAATGTAAGCTTAAACTTAAATGGAAAAACATTAACTGGAGCATCATCAAGTGAAGCAACCATTACAAATAATGGAATATTAAATACATATGGAGGAACAGTAACAAAGGGTTCATTTACTATATATAATAATAATACTTTTACAGTAAGTAGTGGAACAATAGGACCAGCCGTACAATTTTATGCAATAACAAATAAAGGAACATTAAATATAACCGGAGGAACAATAACAAATACTGTAAGTTATACAGTGGAAAATGCATCAAATATGAATATGTCAGGGGGAACAATTAGTTTAACAGGAACTAACAATTTAACGGCTTTGATGAATTTAGGAACATTGTCAATGACAGGAGGAGCTGTAAATTCATATGCTCATGGTTTAGTTACAAGAGGTACAAATGCTTACTCATATGTTACAAATGCTACTATAACAGCACAAAATAATATAGGAATTTTCTCTGATGAGGGTGGAGTTGCAAACGTATATAATACTACTATAACTTGTGCAAATGCATATGTGGCAAATACAGATAAGAATGGAAAACTAGTTTTATATAATTGTAGATGGTCTACAAATCTTAAAATGTCAATGTATGATGGAGTAATTGCAGTATTTACAGATTCAACATTTTATGATGTATATTGTTATGGATATCCTAATGCTAGTAGAATAACATTCCCTACTTGGACAGCTGCTAATAATCAGGATGATATAACGTGGGACAATGGAACAAAAACTATAAATACTAACAATGATGTATGGTATTATCGAGTATATAGATCAAGTCATAATAACGAAGGAGGTACATATTATACTCATATTTATCAAGAAATTAATGGAGGTTTATCACTGATTTCAGATCAAGTACAAGTAAATTATTAGTTAGTATTATGAATAAATTCCTAAAAAGTAAAAAGTTCAACTAATTATTAGTTGAATTTTTTACTTTTTAAGTTATTATTGAAATATTTTCACTTTTTTTAACAAAAAATGTCAAAAAAAGTAAATTATTGCGATGAAAAAACCTTGCAAAACATTGAAATAAATAGTAATATAAGAAGGTGCATATTTTAAAAATATGTAAAAAAAAACAAAAGAGAGGAGAATAGTTTTGAAAACGTTTTTTGGGGGAATTTTTATAGAAAAGAAAAAATTAGAAGAGGAAGGAATAAAGTATCCGATAAAACTAGAATATTATAAAAGGATAAATGAAGATGAATACATAAATAAGGAAAAAAGTAAATATGGAATAAGTGTTGTAAAAACAGAATATTTACCAGAAAACACAAAAGTTGAAAAAAAGGAAATAAAATATTTAACAAATGATGAAGAAAAAATTGAAAAAGTATTAAAAATCTTTAAAGATAATGAAGTAACACCTATTGGTGTAGAAGATGTAATGAGTGATTTATATAGAAAAATATTTTAAAATTGAAAAAATTTATATCTAACAAAAATTTAACTTTAATCCAAAAACTGTCCCAACTAATTTATAAAAAATTAAAATATAAAATGTAAAAAATATGTGAAAAACTTGCAAATTTGCAAAAATTAAGCTAGAATACTATAATAGATAAAAAATAGGAGGAACAAATGTCTGATAAATTAATAATAGTAGAATCACCAGCAAAAGCAAATACAATCAAAAAATTCCTTGGAGGAAACACAAAAGTAGTTGCTTCAATGGGACATATAAGAGACCTTCCCAAATCTAAAATGGGAATAGATATAGAACATGATTTTGAACCACAATATATAAACATAAGAGGAAAAGGAGAATTAATAAAAACTCTAAAAAAAGATGCCAAAAAAGCAAAAAAAGTCTATCTTGCAACTGACCCTGACCGTGAAGGTGAAGCAATAGCATGGCACTTATCAAAAATACTAGAAGAAGATAAAGAAAAAATCACAAGAGTTACATTTAACGAAATCACAAAAACAGCAGTACAAAAAGCCATGAAAGAAGCAAGAGATATAGACATAAACTTAGTAGATGCTCAGCAAGCAAGAAGAGTATTAGATAGAATTGTAGGTTACAAAATAAGCCCAGTATTATGGAAAAAAGTAAAAAGGGGTTTATCTGCAGGAAGAGTACAATCAGTTGCTGTAGAGCTAATTGTAAATAGGGAAGAGGAAATTGAAAACTTCAAACCAGAAGAATATTGGAATATATTTGTAAATTTAAAAGAAGAAAAATCCAAAAAAGAATTTGAAGCAAGATTTTTCGGAAAAAATGGAAAAAAACAAGACCTGCACAAAAAAGAAGAAGTAGACGAAATACTAAAAAACATAGAAAATGCAAAATATATAGTAACAGATGTAAAACTAAGTGAAAAGAAAAGAACACCAGCACCACCATTTACAACAAGTACTATGCAACAAGAAGCCTCAAGAAAGCTAAACTTTACATTAAAGAAAACAATGTCAATTGCACAAAACCTATATGAAGGAATTAAAATTCCAGAAAGAGGTTTAGTAGGGTTAATTACATACATGAGAACAGACTCAACAAGAATATCAGAAGAAGCAAGAAAAGCATCAAAAGATGTAATATGTAAAAAATTTGGGGAAGAATACTATGAAAATAGATATTACAAAACAAACAAAGATGCTCAAGATGCCCATGAGGCAATAAGGCCAACATATATAGATATTGACCCAGAAAGCATAAAACAAAGTTTAACAAATGACCAATATAAACTATATAAACTAATATATAATAGATTCTTAGCAAGCCAAATGAGTCCTGCAAAATATGATACAATGGCAGTTACAATAAAGGCAAATGACTATGACTTTAAAGCAAATGGACAAAATTTAAAATTTAAAGGTTTTATGACATTATATGTAGAAGGAAAAGATGAAAAAGAGCAAGAAGAAGCGGGAATGTTACCACCTTTAGAAAAAGACAAAGAAGTAAAAAAGGTAAAAATAAATCCAAAACAAAGCTTTACAGAACCACCACCAAGGTACACAGAAGCAAGCCTAGTAAAAGCACTTGAAGAACAGGGGATAGGAAGGCCAAGTACATATTCACCTACAATAACAACAATACTAGAAAGAAGATATGTAGAAAAAATTCAAAAACAATTACACCCAACAGAACTTGGAAAAATTGTAAATAAATTATTAGTAGAAAACTTCGGAGATGTTATAAATGTACAATTTACAGCAAAAATAGAAAATGAATTTGACGAAATAGCAGAAGGAAAAGAAGAATGGAAAAAAATGATAAGAGAATTCTACGAACCATTTGAAAAAGAAGTAGAAAAAGTAGAAAAAGAATTAGAACACGTAAAAATAGAAGATGAAGTCTCAGATGTAAAATGTGAAAAATGTGGAAGAATGATGGTATATAAATATGGAAAATTCGGCAAATTCTTAGCATGCCCTGGTTACCCAGAATGTAAAAACACAAAACCTATAGTAGAAACAATAGATGTGCCATGCCCAAAATGTGGAGGAAAAGTTCAAGTTCGTAAAACAAAAAGAAGAAGAAACTATTACATTTGTGAAAACAATCCAAAATCTTGTGACTACATATCTTGGAATAAGCCAAAAAAAGGAGAAAAATGGAATCCAGA
>CALXCJ010000108.1 GCA_944386775.1 uncultured Clostridia bacterium | reverse complement strand
TATAGTAATCATTATTTGATTTCAAAAGGAAAAGGAATAATAGCAATTCCAGCAGATTTAACAGAAGAATTTAAGGAGCTACTTATTCCTTATTATGAGGGAAGAGATGAAAAAGAGATAAAGAAGTTTATTAAAGAGAAATGTTATATGAGTATATAGAAAAAAAGCCATAAAGAAATAGTGTTTAGCGTACTGTACAAAAATATTAAAAATTACTCAAATTTTACAAATTCCCAATAGCAGTCTTAATTGCTCTAACACTATCTTCCAACTTAACCTTCTCATCTTTATCCAAATTCAAAGTATTTGACTTCACAACACCTGCTCTCCCAATAATAGAAGGAGTACTAATAAAAATACCATAATCATCAATATAAGAGCAAACAGGCAAAGTGCAATTTTCATCAAACAATATTGCACGAGTTATTCTAGTTAATGAAGAAGCAACCCCATAGCAAGTAAATCCTTGCAAACTACCTACAACAAACCCAGCCTCTTTTACTGTTTTACTTATCTCATTAATATCAGACTCCGGAAGTTTTGGAATATTTACAGTAGACCAAGGAATAAACTGGCTGTCACCATGTTCACCAAGTACATAACCTGTAACTTCATTAATAGGTTTTGAATATTTTTTAGATAAAACATATCTTAATCTTGCAGTATCTAAAAGAGTACCAGAACCAATAATTTTAGAAGTATCTTGAGAAGAATATTTCCAAGTAACATATGTCATTACATCTAATGGATTACTTGCAATTAAATAAATACCAGAAAATCCACTAGATTTTATTTTAGGTATGATATTTTTAAAAATAGAATTTGCAACGTGTAAATCTTCCATACGAGACTTTTTAGCTGTATTTTGTTTTGCACCTGCTGTAATACAAACAATATCAGCATCTTTGCAATCTTCATAATTTCCACTTTTAATTTTAGCAGTATTATTTAAATTAAATAAACTATGATTTAAATCTAAAACTTTTCCTTCTAATTGTTCTTTCAAAGTATCTATTAAAACTAATTCATCTATTCCTAAAATTTGATTTAATAATGAATAGCAATAAGCCATTCCAACATTTCCACATCCAATAACTACAATTTTACTCATTTGTACCCTCCATAAAAATTTTATAATAATAGTATATCCAATAAAAATGCTTTTAATAAAATAGTAAAAATATTAATATAAGAACATTATAATATTTAAATTTTTTTTAGTCAATTAAAAAATTAATGAAGATTATTTAATTAGAATATTTTAAGATTTAAGTGATGGAAAAATAGCTTACAAGAACGATTTCAGAATTTATATATTTCTTAATATGAGTAATAAATATTGATATTTTTGTTAATAATATAGAAAGAAAAAGTTAATTAAGTATAAAAATTAATGATATTTGGAATGTTATTCAATATATAGCATTTTAGGTAAAATAAGTCAATATATGACGAATGAATAATAGATAATTTAGTATTGAAAAAAATAGTACAAATTGTATTGAAAAGCGTTGATTTATTAGAATTGCAAGAATTTATAATTTTAATTAATTTTTATACTTAATTATAAAGTTAAGCTTTATTTAAATTCAAAAAATGTCATTAAAAGTGACAAAAAATAATAGACAAAAAGTAAAAAATATGATAATTTGTTAGTAATGTTAATATAAAGTTTAAACGTTGGAGGAAAAAATGGTAAAATTAGATTTTCTAAGAAATACAAAAGAAAAAATTAAATGTGAAAATGGGGTTACTTTGATTGCATTAATAATTACAATTATTGTTTTGTTAATACTTGCTAGAGTGACAATTACCACCTTAACAGGTGATAATAGTATTTTAACTAGAGCAATAGAAGCAAAAGAAAATACAGAAATAGGAGAAGAAATAGAAAAAATAGAATTATCAGTACAAGGGGCATTAGCGAAAGATAAGGGTGGTACAATTATAGAAAAAAATTTGGAAGATGAACTTAATACTTATGTAGGAGAAAAAAATATAGATTATCAATTAAATGGAACAGGACCTTTTGTAGTAAAATATTTAAACAGTCAAAGAAGTTATTTCATAGATAAAAACGGAAATGTAAATGAATATACGGATATATCAGAAAACCTAAAAATTGGAGATTATGTGAATTATAATCCAGATAATGTAGATCAAGCATATGATAAATTTGGAGAAACATATTCAGGTTATGCTAATGAGAATATAGGACAAGATGATAATTTGCAATGGAGAATATTAAATGTAAATGTAGATGGGACAATAGATTTAATAAGTGATAAACCAACATCTACAGAAGTTTATTTGCAAGGAGCAAGAGGATATAATAATGGTGTATATTTGCTGAATGATTATTGCAAAATAATGTACAGCAACAATTCACTAGGTTCAGAAGCAAGAAGTTTAAACATTGAAGATATAGAAGAAAAGATGAAAATATTAGATGAAGAAACACAAAAGAAAATTTATGAAAATTATACAAGTGATATAGGAACAGTCTATGGAACATCATATACTTATTCTACAAATAAATGGTATCCTTTACAATGGAAAAAGGATAATTCAATAATAAATGAAAGTGAACAGACAATGCTAACTGAATACAAAACAGAAAATGATGCTGTAGCACAAGAAAATAATGTATTGAGAGTAACTCAAACATATTGGTATTTAGAAGCAAATGATATGCAGTCAAATTTTATTTCCGCAGATACAAGAGATGCTTCAAAATCAAATAGTATGTACTATGAATTATTATGTAATAATGGAATTTCATCTTATTGGTTAGCTTCTAGGTTTGTTAATGCTAATGACCTAGACTTTGCCAATTTTGGAATACGAAACATCCGTGAGGGGTTCTCTAGACGGTACTACACTTATTAGATCTAGTTTTGGAGTTGGTAGCAATGGATTTTATATTAGACCAATAGTAACTTTAAATGCAAATACAATAGATATAAATACAGATTATGAAGCAGAAGGACATTGGAACTTAAAATAAATTATTATGATATCACATCTTTAATTGAAAAGATAAATTCCTTTAAGATATATTATGTGACTAAAAACAAAAATATATTTTAAAGGAAAATTTTATATGTACTAAACAAAAAAGTTAGTGTAAAATTAATGTAGGCAAAAACTAAAAAATTGCCTATATAATTTTTATCTAAAAAATATTGAAAAAACA
>CALXCJ010000107.1 GCA_944386775.1 uncultured Clostridia bacterium | reverse complement strand
GTTTTTTCAATATTTTTTAGATAAAAATTATATAGGCAATTTTTTAGTTTTTGCCTACATTAATTTTACACTAACTTCTCAGTAATAAAGATTAAATTTTTTTAATATCCATGTTCTTATTCTTTACTGTAAAAGATTTAGCCGTAAAGATTTAATGAAAATTATTAAAAAGTATTTTTTAATGTGTAATTATTATTATTAAATTTACAAATTTATTTTAACAAAAATTTATTAATAATAAATTTTAAATTTAAAAACTTAAAAACTTAAAAAAGTATTTGACAAAGGCAAAATATAATTATAAAATAGAAAAGTAAAAGAAAAAGACTTGAAAAATATATGCAATATACAAGGAGGAATAATATGGAAAAATACAAACACGAATATGGAGCAGAACAAATACAAGTTCTAGAAGGTCTTGAAGCCGTAAGGAAAAGACCAGGTATGTATATAGGAAGTACATCAGTAAGAGGCTTACATCATATGGTTTATGAAATAGTAGACAATGGTGTAGATGAAGCACTAGCTGGATATTGTACAGAAATAAATGTAATAATAGAAAAAGGAAATATAATTTCAGTAAAAGATAATGGAAGAGGAATACCAGTTGAAATTCACCCAAAAACAAAAATCTCTACAGCAGAAACAGTATACACAGTTTTACATGCAGGAGGAAAATTTGGTGGAGATAGCGGGTACAAAGTTTCTGGAGGCTTACACGGAGTTGGTGCATCAGTTGTAAATGCATTATCTAGTTGGACAGAAGTTACAATAGCAAGAGATGGCGGACTATTTAATATGAAATTTGAAAAAGGAAAAACTGTACAAAAACTAGAAAGAATAGGAGATTCAGATAAAACAGGTACACTTGTAAGATTTTTAGCAGATGACACTATTTTTGAAAGTTTAGATTATGAATATGAAGTACTAGAAAAAAGACTAAGAGAAATAGCATTTTTAACAAAAGGTCTAAAAATAACACTTGAAGACCAAAGAGAAGAAACACCTAAAAAAGCAGAGTTCTGTTATGAAGGAGGACTAATTTCTTTTGTAGAATATTTAAATAGAAACAAAGAAAAAATCCATCCAAAACCAATATATATAGAAAGAGCAGGAGAAGTACCAGTAGAAATCGCCATTCAATACACAACAAGTTACACTGAAAATATTTACACATTTGTAAATAATATAAACACAATAGAAGGTGGAACACACCTAGAAGGATTTAAAAGAGCATTAACAAAAGTATTTAATGATTATGCAAGAAGCCATAACATATTAAAAGAAAAAGATAACAACCTTCAAGGCGAAGATATAAGAGAAGGAATAACAGCAGTTGTTTCTGTAAAAGTAAAAGAACCACAATTTGAAGGACAAACTAAAACAAAACTTGGAAACAGTGAAGTAACAGGCGTAGTTCAAAGTATGGTAAATGAAGCATTATCAACATTTTTAGAAGAAAACCCACAAATAGCAAAAGCAATTCTAGAAAAATGTGTAAGTGCATCAAGAGCAAGAGAAGCAGCAAGAAAAGCAAGAGAACTTGTTAGAAAAAAGAGTAACTTAGAAACATCAACATTACCAGGAAAACTAGCAGACTGCAGTAGTAAAATAGCAGACGAATGTGAAGTATATATAGTAGAGGGAGACTCAGCAGGAGGAAGTGCAAAACAAGGTAGAGATAGAAAATTCCAAGCAATATTACCTCTATGGGGAAAAATGCTTAATGTAGAAAAAGCAAGAGCAGATAAAATATATGGAAATGACAAACTAAACCCAGTAATAGTAGCAGTAGGAGCAGGAATAGGAGCAGATTTTGATATTACAAAAATTAGATACGGAAAAGTAATTATAATGGCAGATGCCGATGTAGATGGAGCACATATTAGAACTTTGCTATTAACATTTTTCTTCAGATACATGAGACCACTTATTGAAAATGGAAATGTATACCTAGCACAACCACCACTATACAAATTATCTAAAAAAGGAATGGAAGATATATACTGCTACACAGACGAAGACTTAGACAAAGCATACAAAGACCTACAAGAAAAAGGAATAGCAAGAGACACACTATCACTACAAAGATACAAAGGTCTAGGAGAAATGAACCCAGAACAACTATGGGAAACAACCATGAACCCAGAAACAAGAATACTAGTAAAAGTAACCATGGAAGACGCAATAAAAGCAGACGAAATATTCTCATTACTAATGGGAGATGAAGTTGAACCAAGAAGAGAATTCATACAAAAAAATGCTAAATATGTTAAAAACTTAGATATATAAAAAATAGAACTTGAATAAAAAAATAAGGTAAAAAATATAAAATTTTATCTTATTTTTTTTAATTTTTTTCTAATAATTAAAATAATAATCACGAAAATCAAAAATAAAGGATTTTTAATTTTTAATAATATAATTTTATAAAAAAATAAAAAAAAATAAAAAAATAATAAATAATAAAAATAATAAAAAAAAAATATAAAAAACAAAAAAAAAAAAAAAAAATTCCCCTCTAGTGAGACTATACGTCAATTATCTTTTT
>CALXCJ010000106.1 GCA_944386775.1 uncultured Clostridia bacterium | reverse complement strand
GACCCAGCATACAGAACAGGATGCAAAATAGCAGTAATAGACGAAACAGGAAAACTACTAGACTACACAACAGTATACCCAACAGAACCACAAAACGATGTAGAAGGAGCAAAAAAAGAACTACTAAAACTAATAGAAAAAGACAAAGTAGACATGGTAGCAATAGGAAACGGAACAGCCTCAAGAGAATCAGAAATGTTTGTCTCTGATATGATAAAAGAAGCAAAAAGAGAGGTACACTACGCAATAGTAAGTGAAGCAGGAGCATCAGTATATTCTGCCTCAAAACTTGCAACAGAAGAATACCCAGACATAAATGTATCAATAAGAGGAGCAATATCAATCGCAAGAAGACTGCAAGACCCACTAGCAGAACTTGTAAAAATAGACCCAAAAGCAATAGGAGTTGGACAATACCAACACGACGTAAACCAAAAAAAATTGACAGAAAGTTTAACTGGAGTTGTAGAAGACAGTGTAAACAAAGTAGGAGTAGATGTAAACACAGCAACACCATCACTACTTTCATATGTATCAGGAATAAACATGACAATAGCCAAAAACATAGTAAAATATAGAGACGAACACGGAAAACTAAAAAACAGAAAAGAAATACTAAAAGTTCCAAAACTAGGGAAAGTAGCATTTGAACAATGTGCAGGATTTTTAAGAATACTAGACGGAGATAACCCTCTAGAAATAACAGCAGTACACCCAGAAAGCTATGAAGCAACAGAAAAACTACTAAAAAACTTAGGATTTAACAAAGAAGACCTAAAAGATAAAGAAAAACTTGCAAACTTAAGAGAAAAACTAAAACAAGTAGACATTCCAAAAACTGCAAAAGACCTAGAAATAGGAGAAATGACACTTCAAGACATAATCCAAGAACTATCAAAACCAGGAAGAGACCCACGTGAAGACATGCCAAAACCAATCTTAAGACAAGATGTTCTAAAGCTAGAAGACCTAAAAGAAGGAATGATACTAACTGGAACAGTAAGAAATGTAATAGACTTTGGAGCATTTGTAGATATAGGAGTAAAACACGATGGTCTAGTACACATATCAGAAATGAGTGACAAATTCATAAAAAATCCATCAGATGTAGTTTCTGTAGGGGATATTGTAAAGGTAAAAGTTATAAAGATAGATAAAGAAAGGCAAAAAGTGGGGTTATCTATGAAAGTGTAGGAACAAAAAATATTACTACATTCGATTAAAAAGGTTATTACATCTATAAAGATGGAGATGCCTTATTTGAACTTTTCAAATCTGAGTTACCAGAAGAAATTAAAAGAAAAAGAATCCGGTATTTCGGAGAACTTGTCCAAATGATTTCGTAAGTAAGCTTTCAGACCCGAAAGACTAAAGCAAAAGCCAAGGTAGAAAACTAAAAAGAATTCTACCTTGGCTTTTTTTACATAAAAATGATAAAACAACTAAAAATAGCAAATAATTGGCCTAAAAAAGAAAAAAATTTGCTATTTTTTATTTGGAATATATTCAATAATATCTGTTATATAACAATCAAAATAATCACATAATCTCGCAACAACAAAAATATCAAATCTAACTAACTCACCAGTTAAAATTCTTTTTAAAACCTTAAAATCAGTATTCGTATCTCTCATCAATTTGTTTATACTAACATTTTTATCTTTTAAAATATCTTCAAGTTTAAAAAGATAGTAACCATTCTCTATTTCAACCTTAACCATATTTAGCTCCTTATAATTTATAAACAAATTATATAATTTGTATTGGTTACTTGACTATTGGTTATATAACCAGTATAATAAAAGTAAAGTTGTTTTATAACAAAATATACAAAAAAGAATAATCGTAAAAGAAATTGACAAAATAATATAAGTAAATATTTATAATATTATTTATGAAATGAGGTAATAAAAATGGAAAAAAATAAAATTGATGATCTAAAAAAATGTTTAAATAATTTTAGTAACAATACAATAATCATACATCAAAACGGATTCATTGGAAGTACATATTCAATTAAAAAATTAAAATATTTTATTGAGTATGACATTTTAAATATTGTAGATGAAAGTAGTGAAAACAATATAAAGATCAACTTAAACCAAATATACAAAACAGAAAACAAAGAAAACGAAATAAAACTATATTTAGATAGTGATATAACTATCACTTTAAAACTAAAAAGATAGACTCACATCTATCTTCAAACAAATTAATTTTTCAATTTCTCTAATTTTCTTTTATCATCTTCATCTAAATTATTTAAACCAAACTCAAGCAAAGATATTACAACTTTATTAAATGATAAATTTTTAAGGTTAGCGAGACTTTGAATATCATCAACTATATTTTCAGGTAACCTAAGAGTTTTGCTAACTCCGCTATGATTTTCTGGTATTTTTAATTTGTTCATATAAATGCCTCCTTTGCAAGTATTTTATACTATAAAATATTTCAAATATGCACCTAAATTTACTTGCAGAAAAATTGCATGTATTTGTCAAGTGAAAAATGGACCATTTTATAATTGAAAAACGGACCACTTTTTCAATTATAAAATTTATATATT
>CALXCJ010000105.1 GCA_944386775.1 uncultured Clostridia bacterium | reverse complement strand
AAAAAAAAAAAAAAAAAAAAAAAAAAAAAAAAAAAAAAAAAAAAAAAAAAAAAAAAAAAAAAAAAAAAAAAATAAAATAAATAAATAAAAAAAAATAAATAAAAAAAATAAATAAAAAAATAAATAAAAAAATAAATAAAAAAATTAATGAAATAAAAGTAAAATACTTTTATTTCATTATCTATAAAGCCAATAATAATCTTCGCTTGGACTAATATACATAATTTTCTAACCTAATATATATTACTATATAAATAAGCTATAAACCACATATATTAATCTTTCACTCAACTATAAATACACCACAAGTAACCATATTCATCCCATAAGGGACTAATAACAACCACTTAAAAAATATTAGATATACAAATAATCTTAACTCGAATATATTACATATATTACAACCATATAAAAAAATTAAAAAGAATATAGCTTACATACATATAATATACTCTTATCGCCGACATATTATAATATATAAAATACACTATAATACATCTTTGCTCGAATAATAATAAACTAAAATAAAATCTATTACTACTCTTTGCTCAACTATTATCAACCTTACAATATTATTATAAACAATTTAAAAAAAATTATTCAAAATTTTAAAAAAATTTAAATAAAAAATAAATAAATAAATAATAAATAAATAAAAAATAAATAAAATACAAGTAAAAAATAGAGTAAAAATATATAAAGAAATTAATAGTCGAATTATGTCGACCGAAAGTTCTTGACAAATGAAAAAAAGCAGTATAAAATTCACATAAATAGGAGGTGAAAAAAATAAAACCAAAAGCAACAAAAGAGTGGGTACCTATTAAAAAAATATATAATAATGGAGTTATAGAAATAGAAAACAATAAATTTATAAAAATAATGCAAATTATTCCAATCAATTATAATTTAAAATCAGAATTAGAAAAAAAATCTATTTTAAACTCATATAAAATTTTTTTAAAAACATGCAATTTTAATATTCAAATAGTTATTCATAGTAGTAAAGAAGATTTAAATCAACATATTTTAAAAATTCAAAACAATATTCAAAAAAAAGAAAATCAATATTTAAAAGATTTATCTGAAAATTATATTTCCTATATCAAAAAAATTAATATTTCCAAAAAGTCATCAACTAAAGAATTTTATTTAATTATTTCTAATGATAAAAATCAAAATAGAAAAGAAAATATAAACTATGAAATTATACATAATGATTTACAAGAAAAATATTTTAAAATAAAAGAATGTCTAGCAAGATGTGGAAACTCAGTTTTAGAAATTGAAAATAAAGAAAAAGTTTTAAATATTTTTAATGAATTTTTAAATAATAGAAAAAATATTTAAAAAATAGAAAAATAAAAAATAAAATAAAAAATAAAATAAAAAATAAAATAAAAAAATAAATAAAGTAAAAGAAAGAATGAAAGGAAAAATATGGAAGAAAAAAAGAAAAACACTAAACAAAAAAACAAATATAAAATATTAAATCCCAAAACAGACATAGTATTTCAAATGCTATTTTCCTCAGCAAATGAAGAAGTAACAAAAGGCTTAATTTCAGCATTAATAGATAAAGAAATAACAAACATAGAACTAGAATTAAATAAACAACTATTAGGAAAAAGAATAGATGATAAAATTGGAGTAGTAGACCTAAGGGCTAGATTAAATAATAATATAGAGTGTGAAATAGAAATGCAAATGATCTATTCAGAAAACTTTATACCAAGACTGCTTTTCTACTGGTCAAAAATATATTCGAATCAATTAAAAAAAGCCCAAAAATATAATGAATTAAATAAAGTAATAAGTATAGCAATAATAAATGAAGATATAAAAGAATTTAAAGACCTAAAAGCACACAGTAAATGGCAAATAAGAGAAGAAAAAAATACATATAAAATCTTGACAGACAAATTAGAAATACATATAATAACAATACCAAAGGCAATAAAAGAGTACAAAGAAAATAAAAAGAATAAGGAAAACAAATTGCTACAATGGATGATATTTCTAAATGAGCCAGAGTGTGTGGAGGTCGATGAAATAATGAAAGAAAATAGAGAAATAAAAGAAGCAAAAGTAACCCTAAGAGAACTAAGCAAAGACGAAGAAAATCAAAGAATAGCGGAATTAAGAGAAAAGCACATACTAGATACACAAGACATCTATGAAACAGGATTAAATGAAGGACTAAAAAAAGGCGAAAAAATCGGAGAAAAAAAAGGAGAGACCAAAGGAAAAATAGAGGCAAAAAGAAAAATAGCAAAAAAATTATTAGATAAAGAAATACCAATAGAACAAATAATAGAAATAACAGAATTAACAAAAGAAGAAATTTTGGAAATAAAAAATAAGAATAATTATAAAATTTAAAAGATGTGCAATATTTTTAAAATAATTGCACATCATAAAAATTCAAATTAAGTTTAGAATATCAAATAAAAAAATCAGCAAATGTTTTTAACAAATTCAAATTAATTCATTTATTTCGAAAATAAAATCCAAAAATGAATAAAATAAAACGAATGAGAAAATAAAAAATAAAAAATAAAAAACGAAAAAGTAAAAACAATAAAAAATAATTAAAGTAAAATAAAATGAAAGGAAAAATATGGAAGAAAAAAACAATAAAAATAAATCAAAAAATCAATATAAAATATTAAATCCCAAAACAGACATAGTCTTTCAAATGCTATTTTCCTCAGCAAATGAAGAAGTACAAAAGGTTTAATTTCAGCATTAATAGATAAAGAAATAACAAACATAGAATTAGAATTAAACAAACAACTATTAGGAAAAAGAATAGACGATAAAATAGGAGTAGTAGACCTAAGAGCCAGATTAAATAATAATATAGAATGTGAAATAGAAATGCAAATGATCTATTCAGAGAACTTTATACCAAGACTGCTTTTCTACTGGTCAAAAATATATTCGAATCAATTAAAAAAAGCCCAAAAATATAATGA
>CALXCJ010000104.1 GCA_944386775.1 uncultured Clostridia bacterium | reverse complement strand
CCCAAAAATATAATGAATTAAATAAAGTAATAAGTATAGCAATAATAAATGAAGATATAAAAGAATTTAAAGACCTAGAGGCACACAGTAAATGGCAAATAAGAGAAGAAAAAAATACATACAAAATCTTGACAGACAAATTAGAAATACATATAATAACAATACCAAAGGCAATAAAAGAATACAAAAAAAACAAGGAGAACAAAGAAAACAAACTATTGCAATGGATGATGTTTCTAAATGAGCCAGGGGGTATGGAGGTCGATGAAATAATGAAAGAAAATAGAGAAATAAAAGAAGCAAAAGTAACCCTAAGAGAACTAAGCGAAGATGAAGAAAATCAAAGAATAGCAGAATTAAGAGAAAAGCACATACTAGATACACAAGACATTTATGAAACAGGCTTAAATGAAGGACTAAAAAAAGGCGAAAAACTCGGAAGAAAAATAGGACAAGAAAGAGGAGAAAAAATTGGAGAGACAAAAGGAAAAATAGAGGAGAAAAGAAAAATTGCTAAAAAACTATTAGCTAAAGAAATGCCAATAGAGCAAATAATGGAAATAACAGAATTAACAAAAGAAGAAATAATAAAAATAGAAAAAGAGAATCATTAAAAAAATTAAAAGATGTGCAAAATTTTATTTGAAAATTATTGCACATCACGAAATTAAAATTAAATTTTAAAAATCAAAAAGTTAAAAAAACTCAAAAAAATTTATTTCAAACAAAATCAAAAATCAAAAAAACTCAAAAAAATTTATTTCGTTAAAAATTCAAAAAAATAAAAAATAGAAAATAAAAAATAAAATATAAAAAATAAAATATAAAAAATAAAATATAAAATATAAAAGGAGCAAACTATGGAAAATAAAAATAAAGAAAAAAAGGAAAATAAAGAAAAAAACAAATTCAAATTATTAAACCCCAAAACAGACATAGTATTTCAAATGCTATTTTCATCAGCAAATGAAGAAGTAACAAAAGGCTTAATTTCAGCATTAATAGATAAAGAAATAACAAATATAGAATTAGAAATAAATAAACAACTACTAGGAAAAAGAATAGACGATAAAATAGGAGTAGTAGACCTAAGAGCCAGATTAAATAATAATATAGAATGTGAAATTGAAATGCAAATGATCTATTCAGAAAACTTTATACCAAGACTGCTTTTCTACTGGTCAAAAATATATTCGAATCAATTAAAAAAAGCCCAAAAATATAATGAATTAAATAAAGTAATAAGTATAGCAATAATAAATGAAGATATAAAAGAATTTAAAGACCTAGAGGCACACAGTAAATGGCAAATAAGAGAAGAAAAAAATACATACAAAATCTTGACAGACAAATTAGAAATACATATAATAACAATACCAAAGGCAATAAAAGAATACAAAAAAAACAAGGAGAACAAAGAAAACAAACTATTGCAATGGATGATGTTTCTAAATGAGCCAGGGGGTATGGAGGTCGATGAAATAATGAAAGAAAATAGAGAAATAAAAGAAGCAAAAGTAACCCTAAGAGAACTAAGCGAAGATGAAGAAAATCAAAGAATAGCAGAATTAAGAGAAAAGCACATACTAGATACACAAGACATTTATGAAACAGGCTTAAATGAAGGACTAAAAAAAGGCGAAAAACTCGGAAGAAAAATAGGACAAGAAAGAGGAGAAAAAATTGGAGAGACAAAAGGAAAAATAGAGGAGAAAAGAAAAATTGCTAAAAAACTATTAGCTAAAGAAATGCCAATAGAGCAAATAATGGAAATAACAGAATTAACAAAAGAAGAAATAATAAAAATAGAAAAAGAGAATAATTAAAAAGAGATAAAAGATGTGCAAAATTTTATTTAAAAATTATTGCACATCACAAAATTAAAATTAAATTTTAGAAATAAAAAAATAAAAAAATAAAAAAATCTAAAAAATTTATTTCAAATAAAATTAAAAATAAAAAAACTTAAAAAATTATTTCGAACAAAATCAAAAATCCAAAAACTGAAAAGAATTTATTTCGTAAAAAATCCAAAAACAATATTAAACATTTTATAGATAAAAAAATAAAAAAATAAAATTTTATATAAACCTACAATTAATTATAAAACACCACTAATAAAATTTATCATATTAAGCAAATTATGTAAAACAAACCAAAAAAATAAAAAAATGGAGGAAAATAAAATGGAAGTCAAAGAATTAGAACAAAACAATGAAATAAATTTAAAAAATAATCTAGAACAAGAAAATGACCAAAAAAATTTTTTAGAAACAACACTAGGCAAAACAATAAACGCAGGACTAGATATAGGAATAAGAGCATTACTGCCAGACTTTATTGATGAACAAGTAATAAATTTAAAAGATAATTTATTCGAATATGGCTTAAAAGATGGAATAAAACAAACAATAGATGATGCAATAGATTTAGGGAAAAGTGCAATAGGAATATTCACAGGAAATTTTGAAAATGTAAATCAAATGCAAAGTGCCGTCGAAACAGGAGGGCTAATTGATGGAGTCTCTTCATTATTAGATACCATAATTGATAAAGTAAAAAATGCTGGGCTTATTAACTATAATGTAGCAAACACTATTAAACAAGGAAAAGATATTATACTAAACAATGTAGAAAGCAATATAGAAAAAACATTTACTGAACAATTAACATCAGTTGAAAAAACAAACACATATATTAGTAATTGGAAAGAATATTTTAATAACCACGATTTTAGTGGAATGCAAAAAGAATATGAAAAATTAGAAAGCGAATTAAAAAATCTAGTTCCATTAGAAAATACCTTAAATGAAGCAAGAACAATAGAAAATTTACATAACTTGATAAAAAATAATGGACAAGACTTTAATTTAACACAAGAACAATTAGAATTAGCAGAAAAATTAAAATAGTTAGTGTAAAATTAATGTAGGCAAAAACTAAAAAATTGCCTATATAATTTTTATCTAAAAAATATTGAAAAAACA
>CALXCJ010000103.1 GCA_944386775.1 uncultured Clostridia bacterium | reverse complement strand
TTTATGTATTATATACAAAAAAAGCCAATAATTCAATTATTGACTTTTCTTAACTTAATGACATTGGGGACGGTCCTAAAAATCCCTTCTAGCCGGGAATTTGGGGACGGACCTTTCAAAATAGCATTTTTTTTGGAAGGTCCGTCCCCAAATTCCCGGCTAGAAGGGATTTTTAGGACCGTCCCTCTTTCCCGTTTTTTTGAAAAAAATAGAAAAAGTGTTGAAAAGAGTAAATTAACGTGATATAATAAAAAACAGTTTGAAAGGGAGGAATAAAAAATGAAACAAGTTTTAAGAAAAACAAACATAATAGGAACAATAGGACCAGCCAGTGAAAGTGAAGAAATGTTTACAAATTTAGTAAAAGCTGGATTAAATGTAGCAAGAATTAACTTTTCACATGGTGGATATGAAGAAAACGCAGAAAAAATTGCTACTATAAAAAGAGTAAGAGAAAAATTAAATAAACCAGTAGCTTTATTATTAGACACAAAAGGACCTGAAATCAGAACAGGAAAACTAGAATCAGGAGACGAAAAAGTTACAATAAAAGAAGGACAAGAATTCACATTTGTATATGATGATATAATAGGAAATGAAACAAAAACTACAGTAAGTTACAAAAACTTATACCAAGATGTAAAACCAGGAGCAAAAATATTAGTTGATGATGGTGCAATAGAGTTTGAAGTTGTAGAAATAAAAGACAAAGATATTCTATGTAAAGCTTTAAACACAGGAAGATTAGGAAGCAGAAAAACTATGAATGTACCAGGTTTAAAACTAAACTTACCAGCACTTGCTCAAAAAGATATTGATGATATTACAAATGGTATAAAAGCAGGATTTGACTTTATAGCAGCATCATTTGTAAGAAGAGCATCTGACGTACAAGAAATTAGAAAATTACTAAACGAAAATGGTGGAGAAAACATCAAAATAATCTCTAAAATCGAAAGCCAAGAAGGAATAGACAATTTTGAAGAAATTTTAGCATTATCAGATGGTATAATGGTAGCACGTGGAGATATGGGTGTAGAAATACCAATGGAACAAGTTCCAGTTGTACAAAAGCACTTCATCAAAAGATGTAACCAAGTTGGTAAACCAGTAGTTACAGCAACACAAATGCTAGAATCAATGACACAAAACCCAAGACCAACAAGAGCAGAAGTAAGTGACGTAGCAAATGCTGTATATGATGTAACAAGTTGTATAATGCTTTCAGGAGAATGTGCAATGGGTAAATATCCAGTAGAATGTGTTGAAGCAATGGTTAAAATATCTAAAAATGTAGAAAGCTCAATCAATTACTGGAAGAGATTCAACAAAAAAACAATAAACATAGATCCAGAAGATCTAGAAAAAAATGTTGCATACACAACATGTGTAACAGCACAAAAATTACAAGCAGATGCAATAGTAGCATATACTCACACAGGAGATTCTGCAACAAATATAGCAGGTCTAGGTGCAGGATGCCCAATATTTGCAATTACTGATTCAGAAAAAACATATTATCAATTATCAGTAGCATGGAATGTAACACCAATACTTGTAAAAGGAGAAAAAACAATTGAAGATATGTTACAAAAAGGAATCAAAGAATTAGAAAATGAAGGAATCCTTGAAAAAGGAGATAAAATAGTTTTAGCAGGAGGACCAAAAATATTACCAAACGCAACAGCAAATAAAGTAATAGGTGGAGTTGCAATAGTATAATTGAAAATGAACTTTAATGGATATTCCTTAAAGTTCATTTTAGCATATAAAATGGTTAATTGTAATCTTTAGTTTTATAAATAACAATACAGTTCAATAAAAAATTTAAAAATAGTAGCTACCTACTGTAAAATATATGTAATTAAAATTTAATATAAAATAAAAAATATTTAAATAAAATAAGTAACATACTAAATAAATAAGAACAAAAAAATAAAAAAACTATTGACTTAGAGTATACTTTAAGTGATATAAATATAAAATAATAAGGACAGAAAAAACAAAAGATCAAATGATTTTAATAAAAAGAAAGGAAATGATTTATTATGGAAAAATCAAAAGTTTATTTCACAAAAGAAATCACAAGTGAAAGCTTAATCAAAATCTATGAAGCACTAGGAAGAGATTTAAAAGGAAAAGTAGCAGTAAAACTATCATCAGGAGAACCAGGAGGACATCATTTTTTAAATCCAAATTTAATAAAAGATTTAGTCAGCAAAGTAAATGGAACAATAGTTGAATGTAACACAGCATATGCAGGAAGAAGAAACACAACAGAAGAACATTGGAAAGCAATTAAAGAACACGGATTTTTAGATATAGCAAAAGTAGATATAATGGACGAAGAAGGAGATATGGCATTACCAGTTGAAAATGGATTCCATTTAAAAGAAGACTATGTAGGAAATCACCTAAAAAATTATGATTCTATGCTAGTACTTTCACACTTTAAAGGACATGCAATGGCAGGACTTGGTGGAGCACTTAAAAATATATCAATAGGTATAGGTTCATCAAGAGGAAAAACTTGGATTCATACAGCAGGAAAAGTACAAGAACCTGAAGAATTATTTAACAATTTACCAGAGCAAGATCACTTCTTAGAATCAATGGCAGATGCTTGTAAAGCAGTAATAACATTCTTAGGAAAAGAAAACATGGCTTATATAAATGTAGCAAATAATTTATCAGTAGACTGTGATTGTGATTCAAATCCACATAAACCTGAAATGGCAGACTTAGGCATATTTGCCTCAATAGATCCAGTTGCTGTCGACCAAGCTTGCTATGATGCAGTAATAAATGCAGAAGATGAAGGAAAAAAAGCATTAATAGAAAGAATGAACTCAAGACACGGAATTCATACAATAGAAGCAGCAAATGAATTGGGTCTTGGAAGTAGAGAATATGAGATTGTAAATATATAAAATTGTATATATGAAATTATAAATATATGAAATTGTATATATGAAATTATAAATATATGAAATTATAAATATATGAAATTATAAATATATGAAATTATAAATATATGAAATTATAAATATATGAAATTA
>CALXCJ010000102.1 GCA_944386775.1 uncultured Clostridia bacterium | reverse complement strand
AATAAGAGTAAATAACACACATGAGCCTATTATTGACAAAGATACATTTGAGAAAGTTCAATGCATTCTAGAAAAAAGAGGAACAAACACAAAACCTAAATATGATTATTTATTACGAGGGTTACTTTATTGTTATCATTGCAAAAGAAAATTGCAAATAGTTTTAAAGAAAAACTCTAAAAGAAATTCAAAAGCACATCCATATATAACTTGTAGTGATGCAAAGATACGAGGATGCTACCCACTAAGCATGAATTATGAGAAATTTGAAAAATATATTATTGATATTGTAAAAAAGATATGTAGAATATATGCAAATAAGGAAGTTTTTGCGAGGGTTTATGAAAAATACCAAAATAAAACTCTTGATATAAGAGAAGGTTATAGAAATAAACTATCACAGGTTAATAAAGCTATAAATGAAATAAATGGTAACTTAGACAAGATGTATATGGATAAATTAAAAGGTATTTTACAAGAAGAAGATTATATTAGAGTTTCACAAAAATTAAAATTTGAAAGGATAAAATTAAATGAACATAAGAAAGAATTAGAACAAAAGTTAAGTCAGACAGAAAAAGTAGATAATAAAAACAAAGCAAAAGAAGAAAAAAAATTAGATAAATTAATAGAAGATTTTTTGAAATTAGAAAAGATTGATAAAATTTATTTATATCGATTAATCAACAAAATAGAGATAGATAAAGATAAAAATATTTACATATATTTTAATTTTTCAAAATTAAATTCTATTAATGAAAATCTTACTAACTGTTGTGAACAAAGTGAATTACAGTTAGTTAATGCATATAGCCTAGATGAATTTGTTAAAATGGAAGAATTACTTAGAATAGAACAAGTACAAAAAACAGGATAAAAATAATAAAAATATAAAAAATGCAAAGTCGTGTAATACTAGTAGTTACAAGACTTTGCAAGTTGGTTGGTAGTTTTTAAAATCTACACCTTCAATATTTGCTTTCCAACCATCAGGAAAAGGAATAGCAGGAAAATTATTAGAAATAGAAACAGCATTTTTAAAAACAAGAGAATTCACATCAATATCACCATTAACCAAATCCACCCCATCAGGGTTTACCATAGGCATAATAAAAATAGAACAAGAATCAAAAAGCTCACGTATAGAATAACCATACAAAGAACCATTATTAACGTAAGACGCACAATAATCTTCTATAAATTTCATAAGAACAACACTTGTAATAGATTCATTAGCATGAATCGAGCCAGAATAAAAAACTTTTTTAGCTCCATTTCCAAGCTTACAAACAAAAATATCTTTTCCCATTCTACTATTACCAACTACTTGAACATTAAGAAAAGGATATTTAATTAATAATGCATATAAATTTTGCACAAGTAAAGAATAAGTATAATTAACATTAGTAGGAACAATACTCATTTTAAATTTCATTCCTTTCTTGATTTACTTTAAAGGCACACATAGATATGAAAGTATTTCTTTCAAACTAAAAACCTCCGTTATTAGTATTTTAGTATAATATAATTTGCTAAAGCCAATATAAAACTGCTAAAATTACTAAAAAGACCTAAAATATATTATGAAACTATTAAATATTTGTTGATAAAATAGAAAAAATATAGTATAATAAAAAAGTAATCTATGGGGATGTAATGGTTTCGACATACTACCAGAAAAATAGATAGCAAGTAGTGGATTCTCTGTTGGCCACTTAAAAAAACGAGAAACTAAAATAAACGCAGAAAATAATAACGAATATGCATTAGCTGCCTAAGAGCAGCTACGTCTTCATATAAGACCTACGATTATATGAAGGTGTCAAACTAGTAGGAAACAAAGCTACTTTTGCTTTTGAAGTAGTGGGTAACAAAAAAAGCTATCGTTTTTATTAGCCTGTTTATCGGCGAATAAAAAAGGAAGAAAAAAGATAAAATAAACTTGTAGAAATCTATTTGGAAAGTATTATGGACAGGAGTTCGACTCTCCTCATCTCCACCATTGTTCCCTTATATGAACACTGTCTACTATGCCAGTGGATTTGCTGTGAATATAAGATTTGTGTATTTAGAATAAAAGACAATGTATATTTACAAACACAAGTATACCCTACCCAAAATTTTACAGTGAAGATGACGATATATTTAAAGAAAGTTAATATTGAAAAAATAACATACTCATATAAAAAAGATGCAGTCCTTAGGAAATCTAAAGGCTGTATTTTTTTGATACAAAAAATAAAAAAATTATAAAAAAACTATTGACAAACAAAATAAAAAAATATAAAATAGAAACAACAAAAGCGAACAACAATTTGTAAAACAAAAATTCGAAAAAGGAGCGATAAAAATGATAAAAACAAAAACCAAAATAAAAATAACAACAAAAAACACAATAGAAAGACAACCAGTACCAGTATTAGGAGAAAACTACAAAGTAAAAATCATATACAAAAACATAAAAATAGCTAAAATAGACATAGAACAAAAAACAATAAAAATATCGCTACCAAACAAATACAAAAACACACAAAACGACCTAATTTTAGACCTAGCCATCGATAAAATGTACGAACAAATTGCCAAAATAGAAGTAGAACGAGCAATGGAAAAAGCAAGAATCGAGCTAAAATTTGCACCAGAAGACTACGAAATAAAAGAAATAAAAAAAGAACTAGGAAGATATGAAAATGGAACAATAACCATAAACCCAAAAGTTGCAATGTTCAGCAAAAAAATAATAGACTATATAATATTACATGAATACTGCCACATAAAAAGCAAAACCCACTCAAAAACATTTACAAAACTAATAGAAAAATATGAGCCAAACTATATATTATACGATAACTACATAAAATCATTAGGATACACATTCTAATCTAAAAAAGTATATTTTTAGTAATAAAAAAAATACATCAAAAAAAAACTAAAAAAGTTTATAAAAAACTATTGACAAACTCAAAAAATTTTAGTATACTAAAAAACGTCGAAAGGACAATTGGTCGCTTAGCTCAGCTGGGAGAGCATCTGCCTTACAAGCAGGGGGTCATAGGTTCGAGCCCTATAGCGACCACCA
>CALXCJ010000101.1 GCA_944386775.1 uncultured Clostridia bacterium | reverse complement strand
AATAATTTAGACTTTGATTTTAACAATAGAAAAGACGAACTTGAGGAAGAATACAAAGAAAAATCTTTTGAATTAGAACATAAATATCACAACAAAATTCACAAATTAGAAAAAGAGAATAATTATTTACACAAAATAATAAATAAGTTTTGGGACACTCTTAAAAAATTTATTTCTTGGATTTGTAAAAAATTTGATATTGCTGAAGAAGATAATCTGGTTAGAAATTTTCAAAATGAAACAAATACTTTTATAGATCCAGAAAAACAAATTAAACACGAAAAAAGAGAAAAAGAGTGGGAATTAGAATTGTGAAAAGGCAGGGAAAAATCCTGCCTAAATATAGATTATTGCCACTGAAGTATTGGGTATCCATTATTTATATTATTTGTATCTTCTTTAAATGAACTTCCTAAATCTTCTGCACTAAATGTATCTGAACTTGTATAACTATTAATTATTTCAGACATATTATTTGTATTACGACCAAATAACTCTCCAATATCTTTTCCTTGTCCTGTTGCTTTTCCAATATTATAACAATTTTTAATCAAATTATGAATATATCTTTCTAAATCTCCAGCAATTCCACCAACAACATTATTTCCGCTTACCATTTTTGTATTGAAGCAATTTAAAATATTTCCAGTTAAAGATCCTACTATTCCTCCTACCACACTAACTGTTGTATTTATTTCACCATTGTTAAAACAATTTGATATTGTTCCTTTAAAATATCCTGCTATTCCTCCCACAATATTACTATCTCTACTAACATTTCCGTAATTTGCACAATTAATTATTGTATGATATACATCTGCAAATTCTTCCCAATCAGTTCCGTTACTGCTACCTACAATTCCTCCACTAGCATTATTTAAATCTCCATAATTACAACAATTACTTATTGTAACAGAGCCTATTACCGCTCCTACAACTCCTCCTCTTGTTTGCTCTATATCTGTATAATTATTACAATTATATATTGTTCCAGTATTAAGTACTATTCCTACAATGCCTCCGCATCCTATTCCTTCCATATTTATGCTACAATTTTCTCCAAGATTTATATTTTTTATTTGTCCATTAGCAACTAATCCAAATAATCCTTGTCCATTTTTTGAATTACTAATATTCACGTAATCTACTGTGTGACCTTGTCCATTAAATATTCCTGAAAATGGCTTATTGTTCTCACTATATATACTATCTTTTATACTAGTATCTTCACTATTTTGAACACAATATCCAATTGGCTCCCATTCTTCATTTATATCTAATGTTATATCACTTGTTAAATATACATACCAACCTTCATATTTATTTCCACTATTTACAGTATCTCTAAATGCTTTTAATTCATCAGCTGTACTTATTTTTAGCATATTTTCTTCTGATATTACTTTTCCTAATTCATCTACATAGTAGATTCTTTTAGTATCATTCATATTCACTAAAAAACTTCCATCCTCATTGTCTGTAACTGAAAAATCTTTATTGTTTCCAAATTGCTGTTTTATAGCATTTTCCAATTTTTCTTTATCTATTTCTAATGTATTAACATCTTCCATTTGACTTGATGTAACAGCTAATTCTAAACCTTCTTTTTCTTGTGCTTCTTCTGTTTTCTCTTTTGCTTCACTAGCTCTAGTTAAAATTCCGGTTATCGCCAGTAAGGGTTGCAATTGTTACCCCAGCTAATATTAGTAAAACAATTATTGTAACGACAAGAGAAATAAGAGTAATACCCTTTTTACCATATTTTAATTCTTCTTTTAGTTTCTTCATAATTAAATCCATTCCTTTCATTTTTTTCTTTTGATTTTCTGAAATTATATTATCATATATGTATATCATTTGCAAGTAAAAATAGGTGCATATTTGCGTTTATTTTTAATATAAAATATCTTGCAAAGGAGGCTCAAAATATGAATAAATTAAAAATACCAGAAAATCATAGCGGAGTTAGCAAAACCCTTAGACTACCTGAAAACATAGTAAACGATATACAAAATCTTGCTAATCTCAAAAACTTATCTTTTAATAAAGTTGTAATTTCTTTATTAGAATTTAGTTTAAATAATTTAGATGAAAAAGATAAAGAAGAATTAGAGAAATTGCAAAAATAATTTTTAATTTAGGTAGACTTTAGCAGTCTATCTTTTTAAATACTAATACAAATTATTGTGTCATTATCTAAGTATAATTTAATATCTTTTTCATTAATCTCTATTTTATATATTTGATTCAAGTTTATCTTTAGATAATTTTTGCTTTCTTCATCAGTAATATTCAAAATTTCATATTCAATAAAAAATTTTAATTTATGTATTGAATATTTATTTTTCAAAAATCCATCTTGAGTTATAATTACATTTTTTCCAATAAATTCATTTAATTTTTCTTCTAAACTACTATTTATGTTTTGTGCCATTTTTTATTACCTCATTTCATTCATAATTTTAAAATATATCTAATATTATTTTGTCAATTTCTTTTATGATTATACTATATTTTTTACATTTTTATATGAATAAATTTAAGCAATAAAAATATAACCGTATTTCAGTTATATTTTATATACCACATTTTAGTTAAAATGTCTATATAGAAATAAAAAAATTTGAATGAAATTTCTAGAATGAATTTTAACGAGGTGATAATGAATGGAAAAGATTGTAATGAAAAAGTCAGCAGATGCTAATATTTATAAATCTATAAGATTTCCAACAGAAATAAATGATAAAATTAATAGTATTGTAAATAAAGCTAATGAAGGCAAAACAAAGAAAGAATATAGTTTTAATGGATTTGTTATTTCTGCTTGTGAATATGCTTTGAAACATATGGAATAAAATTTTAAAAATTAAGTAAATAGAAATGGACAATAGAAATTATAAAACTAATTTTTATTGTCCTAATTTTTATTTATTATTTATGATCCAATTATAAACTTCATTTTCAGTAAGTTTGCCTTTTTTCATATCGTTGATTTTTTCTTTAGCCTGTTTTTTCCAAGTTTCAAAGTCTTGGGCAAGTTTTTTATTTTCTTTATTTTTTCTAACTTGCATAAATTTTTGTTGATATGTTCTTCTATATTCTCCCATAGCCTTATTTTGTTTTAA
>CALXCJ010000100.1 GCA_944386775.1 uncultured Clostridia bacterium | reverse complement strand
TCGTTTGGATGATTTTCATATTGTTTATAGACAACAAAAAAATCAACCAGATTTTATTTTCTGATTGATTTTGTATCAATTCTGTTCTATAAAAGTTCGAACAGAAACGTCATTGGTGCCGGTGGTGGGACTCGAACCCACACGCCATTGCTGACAACAGATTTTGAGTCTGCCCCGTCTACCAATTCCAGCACACCGGCAAAAAATAAAATGAAATAAATACATTAATATATTAGCATATAAAAATCCAAAAGTCTAGAAATTTTCAAAAAAATGTAAAACTTTTTTTGAAACTCTTTAAATTTTTTAAAAGATATGGTACAATAACCACGAAAAAAGTCAGAAGAAAAAATGGAGGGATAAAAATGGAATTTAATAAATGCACAAGATGTGGAAGTTTTTATTTATCAAATGGAAATGTATGTCCAAAATGTAGCAGTAAAGACAAACTAGAATTTTCAACATTCCAAAACTATATACAAGAAAACGGGTTAGACCAAAACCTAGACACTATAGCAAATGAAACAGGAATATCAATAAAAAATATTAATAGATTTTTAACATATGAAAACTATGATAATCAAAACATACAAATAGATTTGAGCAAAACAAAAAATATAGAAGCAAATAAAATAAATACAAAAAAGGAAAATAATATTAACTTATACTAAAATTCACATCAAAAGTAATTAACTTATATTGGGATTTATTAAAAGTAATTAATTAATTAATTAATATTAAGATTTATATAAAAAGTAATTAGCTTATAT
Source organism: uncultured Clostridia bacterium (assembly GCA_944386775.1). Taxonomy (GTDB): domain Bacteria; phylum Bacillota; class Clostridia; order TANB77; family CAG-508; genus CAG-269. Next base: position 2,469 of record CALXCJ010000100.1, on the reverse strand, counting down.
TAAGATTTATCTTAAAAATAATTAACTAATATTAAAATTTACCTAAAAGTACTTATATTATATCAAAATTCATATAAAAAGTATTAAACTTAAAGTAAGCAGAAAGGATTGAAAAAATTATGGAAAATGCACTAAAAGTTTTAGAAACAAGAGGATACATAGAGCAAATGACTCATCCAAAAGAAATGGAAGAACTATTTAGCCAAAATAAATGCATACCATTCTACATAGGAATAGACCCAACAGCAGACAGCCTACACGTAGGGCACTTTGTTTCACTAATGGTAGCAGGGCATATGCAAAAATGTGGTCACAAACCTATAATCCTAGTAGGAGGAGGAACAGCAAGCATAGGAGACCCATCAGGAAAAACAGACATGAGAAAAATGATGACACGTGAAGTAATAGACCATAATGTACAAGCAATAAAAAAACAAGTAGAAAAATTTGTAAGTTTTGAAGGAGAAAATGGAGCAATAATAGTAAACAATGCAGATTGGCTATTAGACCTAAAATTAATAGAATTAATGCGAGAAATAGGCAGACTATTTTCAGTAAACAAAATGCTTGCAGCTGAATGTTACAAACAAAGAATGGAAAAAGGTTTAACATTTTTCGAATTAGGATATATGTTAATGCAATCATATGACTTCCTACATCTATATGAAACATATGGCTGTAAACTTCAAATAGGAGGAAATGACCAATGGTCAAACATAATAGGTGGAGTAGAACTAATTCGTAAAATAGGAAAAGATGATTCATATGGGTTAACTTTTAAACTTCTAACAACAAAAGAAGGCAAAAAAATGGGAAAAACAGAAAAGGGAGCACTTTGGCTAGACCCAAATAAAACATCACCATATGAATTCTACCAATACTGGAGAAACATAGAAGATGAAAGTGTAGAAACAGTATTATCACTACTAACATTTTTGCCTATGGAAGAAGTAAAAAGGCTTTCATCACTAAAAGACGAAAAAATAAATGAAGCAAAAAAAGTAGCAGCATTTGAAATTACAAAATTAATTCATGGAGAAGAAGAAGCCAAAAAAGCAGAAGAAGCAGCAAACGCTTTATTTGCAGGAGAAGGAAGCATTGAAAACATGCCATCTAGCAAAATAAGTGATGCAAATATTAACATAGTAGATGCACTAATTTTAGCAAAAATCGCACCATCAAAAAGCCAAGCTAGAACACTAATAAATCAAGGTGGAATCTCACTAAATGATGAAAAAATAACAGATTCAAATTATATGCTTTCAGAAAAAGACTTCAAGAACGGATATGCTATTTTAAAAAAAGGTAAAAAAATATTCCATAAATTAGAAATTTTGTAATAATAACATTTCGTAAAACTAAAAAGAGCTTTCGAAAATTTTACTTGACAAAGTTAGATGATTAATATATGATACAAACGAATTAAGGATAACTTAATTAAAAAAATATATATTATAATTAATATTATAATTAAAAATATTATAATTTAAAAATAATAGAAAAGAGGAGGAATTTAAAATGGAATTAAAAGGTTCAAAAACAGAAAAAAATTTAATGGAGGCATTTGCAGGAGAATCACAAGCAAGAAATAAATACACATATTTTGCAAGCAAAGCAAAAAAAGAAGGATATGAGCAAATAGCAGCAATATTCCAAGAAACAGCAGACAACGAAAAAGAACATGCAAAAATGTGGTTCAAACTATTACAAGGTGGAGAAATAAAATCAACACTAGAAAACTTACAAGCAGCAGCAGAAGGAGAAAACTACGAATGGACAGACATGTATGACAGAATGGCAAAAGAAGCAAAAGAAGAAGGATTTGACCATATAGCATTCTTATTTTCAGAAGTTGCAAAAATAGAAAAAGAACACGAAGAAAGATATAAAAAACTAATAGAAAATGTAGAAGGTGGACTAGTATTCAGCCGTGACGGAGACAGAATCTGGAAATGCAGAAACTGTGGACACATAGTAATTGGAAAATCAGCACCAGAAATCTGCCCAGTATGTAGCCACCCAAAAGCATACTTTGAAATAAAAGCAGAAAACTATTAAAATCTATTAAAATAAAAAATAAGAACAAAAAAATAAGAACAAAAATAGAAACAAAAATAGCAAATTTAACAAAAAATAAAAATTAAGAATAAAAATTAAGAATCAAAAAATGAAAAATAAAAACCAAAAAGGCAATCATTCACAAAAAGCAAAAGCTTTAAATGATTGTCTTTTTTCTCTTCTAAAAAAACACAAGAAAAAAATGATTACAGTTCAGTTGCAAAATTCTTTTATTCATAGAATACTTTTTAAAACATTTTTATAAAAAATGAGACTTTACATACATTGAATAAATGAATAATTTATCCCATTACTGAACTATAACTTTTTGTCCTGGTTAGTGTAAAATTAATGTAGGCAAAAACTAAAAAATTGCCTATATAATTTTTATCTAAAAAATATTGAAAAAAC
>CALXCJ010000099.1 GCA_944386775.1 uncultured Clostridia bacterium | reverse complement strand
AATCTATTAACTCTCCAATATGTTGCTATTCAACGTATTGGAGAGTTTTGCTCTTTTAAAAGTGTTTAAGTTGAGAACATTATATCATAAATATGTAAAAAAGCAATATTTTTTAACAAAAAACTAAAACTTTTGTTCTGATAAAAAGACACAAATTGTGATGTTGAGAAAAATGTCGATTTATGTTATACTTGAAATATTGAAAAGTATGTGGAGGGGTTATATGAAATTGACAAAGCAATCAAAAACAAAACTAGATCTGCTATGAAGAATATAGATATGGATTAAAACCTGGATTTTCAATTTTTTTTCAGAAGTAATAAAAACCCGTAATTTTAGATGATATTAGTTTGAAAGAAATACTTTCATATCTGTGTGTGCCTTTGAGCGAAGCAAGAAAGGAATGGGATTTTTTATGGAAAAACAATTAAAAAATTATAAGACTAATAATTCAATGGATTGAGTTGAAGTTGTTTCACACTAGATACTAAAGTTTCATTTAATGCTAATTTTACTGAATTTGTTGAGAAAAATGTAAATCTATGATATAGTGTGGCTAGAGAGTTAGAGGTGTAAGAATATGGAAATTATTGTAGGAGGAATTATTGAAAAAGACAATAAAATATTAATGGTTAAAGAAGCCAAAAAGAAATGTTATGGAAAATGGATTTCAAAAGAAGAATTGAAAAATATGACAAGTGAAAATTTAAGAGATGAAAAACTAATAAAAACAACATTAGAAATGCTTGAAGAAAATAGGAAATATCCTTTAGATGTAATAGAAATATTATAATAAATTAATATTTATAGAAAGGTAAAAAAACATGATTAATTTAAGAAAAGCACAAGAAAGTTTCAAACAATATTTAAAAGACTACGATATTGAAGATGGAAATATAAAACTAAAAATCAAACATACATATGAAGTAGTAAATAAAAGCGAGTATATTTCAAAGGGATTAGGATTAAATCAAGAAAATATAGAACTTGCAAAGTTAATTGCATTATTACATGATATCGGAAGATTTGAACAAGTAAAACAAACAAATGATTTTTTAGACAGTAAAGACTTTGATCATGCAAATTATGGTGTTAAGGTTCTATTTGAAGATAATTTAATAAGAAAATTTATAGAAAATAATAAGTATGACAATATAATTAAAGAAGCAATATATAATCATAATAAATATAAGATAGAAGAAAATCTAAATGATGCAGAACTATTACACAGTAAAATAATAAGAGATGCAGATAAATTAGATAATTTTAGAGTAAAAGAAACAGAACATTTTAGTAATATATTTCCAAGTAAATACAATCCTAAAACAATCAATTTTGAATCAATATCACCAAAAGTTTATAATGATTTTATGAGCCATAAATGTATTAAGTTAGAAGATAGACAAACACAAATTGATTTTTGGATATGTGTAATTGCATTTATATTTGATTTGAATTTCGATATATCTTTGAAATATGTAAAAGAGAATGATTATATAGATATTTTAATAGATAGAATAGAATATAAAAATAATGATACTAAGAAAAAAATGGAAGATATAAGAAAATGTGCGAAAGAATATTTATAAAGGAGCATTAAGCAGAATGAAAATAGGAATTGATTTAGATGATACAACTTTTATAACAGTAAAATCAATGTTAAATGAATGCTGATATTGATGCTCAAGGAAAAGTTAGAATAAATAATTGGGATGAGATTTATAAAGAAGTAGAAAAATATAAGAAAATAGAGGAATAGAAAGTATTTGAACTCGAAAAAGGAGATGAAAGATAAAGTATGATACTTTCAACATTATGTTATATTGAAAAAGATAATAAATATTTAATGTTACACAGAACAAAAAAGAAAAATGATATCAATAAAGACAAATGGTTAGGAATAGGAGGAAAATTTGAGGAAGGTGACAAAATTTTTGTAGAGAAATTACAAAATGATAGTAGATTTTTTACAGTAAAATTTGAATACGATGGAGACAAATTAGTTAAATATAACTTGAAAGAATATTAGTAAAAATCATTTAATTGAATGTTCTTTAGGTATAGAAAAACAAATTATGAAATATTGTAAATTGAAACCTGAAGATATAAATGATGTCAGCATTAAAGAATATATTGAAAAATTAAAAAAATATGAAATTTAAAAATAATTTTTAGGAGGATATAAGATATGGAAAATTATTTTATAATACATGGCTCATTTAGTAGTCCATATTCAAATTGGATAGGATGGTTACATGATTTTATAGAAGATGAAGGAAAACAAGTATATGTACCAGATTTTCCAATAGGGGTAGGATATCAAAATTATGAAAATTGGAGCAGATTACTTAAATATTATCTAGATTTAGGGTTAATAAATGAGAATACCACAATTATAGGTCATAGCATTGCGCCAGTATTTATATCAAAATTTTTAGCCCAAAATAAAGTAAAAGTTAAAAAATTAATATTTGTATGTGGATTTAATAATTATTTAGGAATAAATGAAGAATATGATGCAGTTAATAAATCAATGTATTTTAATAACTTGGAAGATGTGAAACAATATGCAAATGAAATAATTTGTTTCTATTCGGATAACGATCCATATGTAAAATATGAATCTGAAAAAGATTTTGCAGATAAAATTGCGACACAACAAATTTTTATACCAAATGCAGGACATATTAATAGTGAAAGTGGATATGATACTTTTGAAGATATAGTGAGTTATTTGTAAGATTATATTACGAAAAAATCGAAAAAATCGTAATACAGAAAATTATAGTACGAAAAATTGCTAATATTCGTAATATATAAATTAAAAAGAAAAAAGAGAAGAACAAAGTGAATAAATGTTAGAAATGTTAAAAAATGCTTTTTATAATAGTCAAAATATTACACAAGATTTAGGAAGAATATTAGCAATTATTTATGATGGTGATATAGATAAAAATAATATGATGTATGATTTTTTCTATATGTTTGCAAAAACGAAAATTCCTAACATGCCAGTAAGAACAGGATATGTGTATGGATATTTGAAAGTGAAAGAATACATGAGAAAAAATAAAAGATATTGTGAAAGAAGATTGGAGAAAAATTCTAATATAGTTTGAAAAAATTGTTACAACATAAAAAATCTATGCTATAATATATTGTAGAAATATGAGAAAATTTTAAAAAGATAGGAAGTGAAAATTTTATGAAGAAGATACCAGAAAATATTAATAAGATTATTAGTGAATTTATTACAGC
>CALXCJ010000098.1 GCA_944386775.1 uncultured Clostridia bacterium | reverse complement strand
GATGATATTGAAAACGATATATTTGAAGAAGAATTAAATTTAATGAGATTAAGAAGAAAAATAGATACTAGAATTGAGCCACATTTAATTAGAATTGAAGATTATAAAAACATAGAAACACCATTAATTCAAGAAATTATTGATACAGGAATAAAAGTAGCTTAGAAAAAAGTTATCTAAAAATTACTATATATTAATTTTAGCAGTTGATTAGTCAATTATTTTTTGAGCAAAATGTGGGAGAAACACTTTGCAAATTATGCAATTTTTTCGCAAATAACCTCCCTAAATGCTCCATTAATTACTCCCACAAAATTCTAAAATTATTTAAAATATATAATTTTAGAAATATATGGGAGTTTTGATAACTTTTATTTTATGCTAAAAACGTAAAAATTTTAGCTAAATAATTTATCAAAAACATGAAAAAGATAATATAAACATAGACAAAATAAAACAATAAATGATATAATGCAAATGATATATAGATTAAAAAAGAAGATGGAAAATAAAAAATGAAAGAATTTTTAGAAAAAGTGTATAAAGGGAAACAAGAAGAATTTTATAAAGAAGTAGAACAAAAATTATTAAACGAAGAAAAAGCCTTTATTATAACAGCAAATCCAGAAATATTAATGGTAGGAAATAAAGATAAAGAATTTGATAAAATACTATTAGACAAAAACACTACAATTATTCCAGATGGTATAGGCGTTATAAAAGGAGCTAAAATGTTTGGAATAAATATACCAGGAAGAATAACTGGAGTAGATTTAACTTTAGAATTAATCAAATTATGTGATAAATATAAAAAAAGTATGTATTTATTTGGCTCAACAAAAGAAGTAATTAGTAAAATGAAAATACTGATAGAGCAGAAATATTCTGGAGTAAAACTATTAGGAACGCAAAATGGATATGTAGAGAATAAACAAGAAGTTATGGAAGACATAAAATTAAAAAAACCAGATGTAGTATTAGTTGCATTGGGTGTGCCAAAACAGGAAAGAATAATATATAATAATCTACAAGACTTTGAAAAAGGAATATTTGTTGGAATAGGTGGAAGTTTTGATGTTATATCTGGAAGCAAAAAAAGAGCACCAAAAATATTTATCAAATTAAATTTAGAATGGTTATATAGAATTGCATTTAGCCCATCAAGATGGAAAAGATTTTACGAAGGAAATATAAAATATATATTTAAAATAAAAAAGGAAATTAAAGAAGAAAAAAAGAAGGGAAAAAATAGATGATAAACGTAATGGTTATATTTGGAACGAGACCTGAAGCAATTAAAGTAGTCCCAGTAATTAAAGAATTAGAGGCGAGAAAAGATACAAATCCAATTGTTTGTGTAACTGCACAGCATCGTGAAATGTTAGATCAGATATTACAAGAATTTGACATAAAAGCGGATTATGATTTAAATATTATGAAACAAGGCCAAACATTAGCAGAAATCACGACTAGAGCATTAGTAGGATTAGAAAATGTAATAAAAGAAGTAAAACCTGATATTGTGTTAGTACATGGTGATACTACTACAACATTTTCAGGAGCTTTAGCTGCATTTTATAATGAAACAACAATAGGTCACTTAGAAGCAGGACTCAGAACATATAATAAATATTCTCCTTACCCAGAAGAGATGAACAGGCAAATGGTAAGTACATTAGCAGATATTCACTTTGCACCAACAAATAGATGCAAACAAAATCTAATTAAAGAATTTAAAGAAAAGAATATATATGTAACAGGAAATACCGCAATAGATGCATTAAAATTAACAATAAAAAAAGACTATAAAAATCCTAAAATAGACAATTTCGAAGATAACAAAAGGATTATATTACTAACAACACATAGAAGAGAGAATATAGGAATGCCAATGGAAAATATATTTAAAGCTGTAAATAGGATTGCAGATGAATATGAAGATGTAAAGATAATATATCCAATACACAAAAATCCAAAGGTCAGAGAAATAGCAAAAAAGATTCTTGGGCAAAATTCAAAAATAAAATTAATTGAACCACTAGATGTAATTGACTTCCATAATTTAATGAATAAAAGTTATCTGATATTAACAGATAGTGGAGGAATTCAAGAAGAAGCTCCTTCGCTTGGAAAACCAGTATTAGTTTTAAGAGATACAACAGAAAGACCAGAAGGAATAAAAGCTGGAACACTAAGGTTAGTAGGTACAGATGAGCAAGAAATATATATGCAAACCAAAAAGCTGTTAGATGATAAAAAAGAATATAATAAAATGTCAAAAGCTTCAAATCCATATGGAGATGGATTTGCAAGCAAGAGAATAGTTGATGCAATAATAGATTACTTTAAGAATTAAATAATGAATGGTGGTAAAAATTTTTACGTTAAAAAAATAAAAAGATACATCAGAAAAAAACAAAAAGGTGCATCAAGAAAAAAGTTACATCAGAAAAAACAAAAAGGCACATTAAGAAAAAAAGATACTTCAGAAAAAAGGTGCATCAAAAAAGAGTTACAGCAAGAAAGAATACAAAGACACATCAAGAAAATACAAAACACGTAGTAGGAAAAAAAGACGGAAAAAAAGACGTATCCAAAAAACGTGAAAAAATATTGACAAAAAATGCAATAAAATGTATTATTATAGCAGATAGAAAATATTCGAATGAATATTAAAACAAAAGAATAATATATAAAGAAAGGGGAATGTATTATGAATTGTCCAAATTGTGGAAAAGAAGTAAAAGAAACTGATAAATTCTGCCCAGAATGTGGAGCTTTAGTGCAAAATGATGGAACATCACAAGATACAATAAATGCAGAAGTAGTGCATACTTCTACTACTTACACAAACACAGCTCAAGAAGGAGAGCAAAATGGTTTAAGTATAACATCTTTAGTTTTAGGAATAGCATCATTTGTATGTATAGCCATAAATACTTTTTTAACAATATTATGTGCAATACTTGCAATCATTTTTGGAGCAATTGGTCGCAAAAAAGGAGCTAAAGGAATAGGAACAGCTGGGTTAGTACTAGGAATTATTGCATTAGTAATAGAAGTTATAATAATTATTTTTGCAATGATGCTAGTATTTCATGTAGCAGGGAGCTTAGTATATTAATATTATAATTTATTATAAAAGCTATAAATTTGAGGTAGAAAGAGTAAATCTTTTTATCTCTTTTTAATTCTTTCCACACAAAAAAGAAGATTTTTTAAAGTTCAGTAAGAAATTTGAATAAGCATAGTAAAAAGAGGTTTTTGACCTAAATTTGCTAAATTTTTAGCTCTTATTCAATTTTTTCCTAGACAGAAAGCTAAAAAAAAGGTATAATATTAAGAAAAAAATAGAGGTGAAAATTGGATAAGAAAAAAATAGATGAAATA
>CALXCJ010000097.1 GCA_944386775.1 uncultured Clostridia bacterium | reverse complement strand
CTTGTAGCATTTCCACAAATTAATGCATTATATGATAATCCAAAATTATTTGCTAATTTTGCAGCAAGATTACCAGAACCAACAAGACCAGAAATTAAAGAGATTTTAGCAACATATGGAATGACAGAATATGATGATTTTGAACTACTAAAAAGAAGTGGTGCAAAACTTCCTACTGATGATTATGAATTTGTGAAATAAAGGTGTAATATGTCTTGTACATACTATTTAAGAGATAGAAAAAGTACTAATCAAAATCTGAAATAAAAGGTGCAATTAAAGATTTTCTTAGTTAGAGCGGTTATAGTATATTGAATAAGAAGTATGGGCACCCATACTTCATTTTGTTTTGCGTTCTCAAATTCGAATAAAGTATGGTAGAACCTACCATCTTTGAAACTAATATTAGTTTCAAACTACTTAAATTATTTCATTTTTTGTCCTGGACATTCAAATTTAGACTTTATTAATTTAAAAATCCATGGTATAATAAAAACGGAGGTAGATTATGCCAAAATTTTTTGTAAATAATGAACAAATAGCAGGAGATAAAGTAGTTATAAAAGGTCAAGATGTAAAACATATAGAAAAGGTATTAAGAAGCCATATAAATGACGAAATTGAAATATGTAATAAAGAAAATTCCCAAAATTACTTATGCATAATAGAAAAATTTGAAGAAGATTTTATAGAATGCAAAATAAAAAGCAAAATTGAAATAAACACAGAGCCAAAAGCTAAAGTTACAATATTTCAAGGTCTCCCAAAAGCAGAAAAAATGGAATTTGTCATACAAAAATCCGTTGAATTAGGAGTATATGATATAACTCCAGTAGAAATGCAAAGATGTGTTGTTAAATTAAATGAAAAAGACAAAATAAAAAAGATTGAAAGATGGCAAAAAATTTCAGAGGTTGCAGCAAAACAATCTGGAAGAAATATAGTCCCTAAAATAAATAATATAAAAACATTAAATGAAATTTGCAATTCAGTAGATAAATATGATATAGTATTAGTAGCATATGAAAATGAAACAGAAAATACTTTAAAACAAGAAATAAAAAAATTATTATTAAATAATAAAGAAAATTTAAAAATTGGAATAATAATCGGACCAGAAGGTGGAATATCACCAAATGAAATAGAAGAGCTAAAAAGAAATAATATTAAAAGTATTACACTAGGAAAAAGAATATTAAGAACAGAAACAGTAGCATTAAATATTTTAAGTATTATAATGTATGAATTCGATACATAAACAAAAACAAAATACACATAAAACATATAAGAAATATACAAAAAATACATTAATAAAATATACTTTAGCCTAAGCTAAAGAAAGGAAAGATACAAAATATGGAAAAACAATTCAATGATAAAAATACAATTAAAACTATATTTTTTAACATAATAAAAGCAATAATTTTAATAATCTATTTTTTTGCTATAAATATAGCATGCAAATACATCAGAGAAGAAGAAATATATGAATATATAAAAATATTTGCAGTAATATATTTAATCTTAGGAATTATAAATCTAGAAAGGGCATATAAGAAAGATAGCGGAAAAAACGCAATATTTTCAATAGAATTATTCATAATATCAGCACATACCCTATCGATTGAATATGTAATAAGTAAATTTAAATTTGACTTGCAAATATATTTACTTGCATCATCATATATTTTTGCAATATATTATGTGCTAAAGTCAATAATTATATATACAAAATCAAGAAGTAAGTATTTAGCAAGCTTAAGTGATGTGCCAGAAATAGTAAAAGAAGAAAAGCCAAAAATAAAAGAAGCTAAAAGAAAAAAAGCGGATAATATAGAAGAAAAAGAAAGTAAAGAAATAGTAAATGGCATCAAAGAAGATACTATCAAAGAAAATTATAGCAACCTAGAAGAAAAAAATATAGAAAATAAAATAAAACCTAAGGCTAATAAAAAAGAAAAAGATAAGGAAGAAAACAAAGAAGAAAAAAGTAAAACAAAAACTAAGGAAACTAAAGAAGAAAATAAAGAAGAAAGTAAAGAAGAAAAAACAGAAAAAAGTAAAACAAAACCTAAGAAAGCTAAAAAAGAAAAAGATAAAGAAGAAAGCAAGGAAGAAAAAATAGAAAAAAATAAAATAAAACCTAAGGAAACTAAAAAGGAAAAAGATAAAGAAGAAAGCAAAGAAGAGAAAATAGAAAAAAGTAAAACAAAACCTAAAACAACAAAAAAAGCAAAAAGTAAAAAAACAAATAATACCGAAGAAATTACTTTAAATGATAATACAGCTATAGATACCAAAATCGTAGAAATAAGCGAAAAAGAAGAAATTAAACCAAAGGTTAAAGCATCAGAAAAAAGAAAAAGCAAAGAGGAAAATGAGACAAAAAAGAATGAAGAAATAGAAAAAAATGAAGAAAATAAAAAAACTAATACAAAACATAAAAAAGAGGTAAAAAAATGATAAAAAGTATGACAGGTTTTGGAAAAAGTAGTTTGAGTAAAATACAAAGAAACTATCAAGTAGAAATAAAAAGTGTAAACCACAGATACTTAGACATATCAGTAAAAATGCCAAAGCAACTAAGCTATTTAGAAGAAATAATCAGAAGTGAAATTGGAGCCAAAATAAAAAGAGGAAAAATCGATGTAACAATAACATTCGAAAATAACAGCAAAGAAGGAAGAAACATAAAAATAAATACAGAAATTGCAAAAATGTATATAGATGGCTTAAAAAAACTTGCAAAAGAAGAAAACATATTATCAAATATTGAAGTAACAGAAATATCAAAATTTCCAGATGTATTGACAATACAAAATGTAGAAGATGAAGAAACAATAAAAAAAGAAATATTAGAAGTACTAGATTCAGCAATAAGTAAAATGATATTAATGAGACAAACAGAAGGAGAGAAAATATGTGAGGACTTACAAACAAGAATAAGCAAAGTAGCTGAAGAAATTAAAAAAATATCATCAATATCTACTGGACTTATTGAAGAATATGTAGTAAAATTAGAAGCAAGGATAAAAGAATTAACAAACCAAGAAGAAATTGACAAATCACGCTTAGCACAAGAAGTTGTAATATATGCCGACAAATCATCCATAGAAGAAGAGCTAACAAGATTAAAAAGTCATATAATGCAATTTGAAAATTTACTAAATTCAAAAGAGCCAGTAGGAAAAAGACTAGACTTTATAATTCAAGAGATGAATAGAGAAACAAATACAATAGGCTCAAAATCTTATAGCCTAGAGATCACAAATGGAGTTATAGAAATAAAAACAGAGCTAGAAAACATAAGAGAACAAATACAAAATATAGAATAGGAAGGATTGATTTTATGCAATTAGTAAACATAGGATTTGGTAATATAGTTTCAGCAGCAAGGATTGTAGCAATAGTAAGCCCAGAATCAGCACCAATAAAAAGAATGGTC
>CALXCJ010000096.1 GCA_944386775.1 uncultured Clostridia bacterium | reverse complement strand
TAAAGTGTTGAAAGCAATGCGTTTAAAGGATTAGAAAAAAAGATAAAAAAATTGCCTACATTTACTTGACACATACAGAGAAGATGAATATAGACAATTTATATTGACAGATGTTATGGAAATTTGTATAATTGAATTGAAGAAATTCAAAGATTTTAAGGATAAAAGTAATCATAAAGATTTGAATTCTTGGATAGAATTTATAGAAAGTCCAGAGGTGGTTGATATGTCTAATAAAGAAATACAAAAAGCTAAAAAAGTATTAGAAGAAATTAGTCAAGATAAACACGAGCAATATCTAGCTGAACTTAGGGAAAAATATATTTTGGATCAAAAAGCTATTGAAAGTGCTGGATATGATAAAGGATTAAAAGCTGGCATTGAGCAGGGTATTGAGCAAGGTTCTAAACAGACTAATTTAGAAATCGCTAAAAAAATGATTGCTAAGAACATAGACTTGAAAACCATCTGTGAAATCACTGGACTATCAATGGAAGATTTAAAAAATTTATAAATTATTTATTCTTTGGCACCTCTGCCAATATTCCAATTTTATTAAATATTTATGAATGGAGGTGATTGCCTATTGAATCTATTAAACCTTAAAAGCGATTATGTTTTTAAACGCATTTTTGGGCATGTGGGAAATGAAACTATTACCCAAAATTTATTAAGCTGTATTTTAAAGGAAAATATAACTGATATTGAGTTAGATTCTAATCCAATTTGTGAAAAAGATTTATTAGATGATAAAGTTGGTATTTTAGATATTAAAGCTAAAATTAATAATATTACTAATGTTGATATTGAAATGCAGGTTGTTGATAGAAAAAATGTAGAAAAAAGAATATTATTTTATTTAAGTAAAATGTATACTAAAACTATTGTATCAGAGCAAGATTACGATTCTTTAGAAAAATGTATTGCTATTTTAATTACAGATTACACTTTAGATGTAACAAAAGAAATTCCAAAATACATAACTACTTGGAATATAAGAGAAGATGAATATAGACAATTTATATTGACAGACGTTATGGAAATTTGTATAATTGAATTGAAGAAATTCAAAGATTTTAAAGATAAAAGTAATCATAAAGATTTGAATTCTTGGATAGAATTTATAGAAAGTCCAGAGGTGGTTGATATGTCTAATAAAGAAATACAAAAAGCTAAAAAAGTGTTAGAAGAAATTAGTCAAGATAAACATGAGCAATATCTAGCTGAACTTAGGGAAAAGTATATTTTGGACCAAAAAGCTATTGAAAGTGCTGGGTATGATAAAGGTCTAAAGGCTGGTATTGAACAGGGTATCGGACAAGGTATCAAGCAGGGTATCAAACAAGGTATTGAGCAAGGTTCTAAACAGACTAATTTAGAAATCGCTAAGAAAATGATTGCTAAGAACATAGACTTGAAAACTATTTGCGAAATAACTGGGCTATCAATGGAAGATTTAAAAATTTTATAAATTAATCTAATTAATTTGAAATATAAGTAGAAATAATTTTAAGTTTAATCTTAATTTTAGACTTAAATTTAAAATTTAACATTTTACAGTTAAGATTTAAAACTTAAATCTGCAAAAAAATAGCAAATGCTTTTATTGTAAGACATTTGCTATTTTTTGTTACTATTTTAACTTTTTATATTACATTTTTTATATTCAGTTAAAATATTTTACTTTAATTTTTTTTATTTTTTACTTTAATTTTATCATTTAAATTTTATTTATTTTCTCAAAAATTTTCTATTCCTCATCACCTTTTAACTTTTCTGCTCTGTCTGCTGCAATTAGATTATCTATCATTTCGTCTAGGTCTCCATTTAAAAAGTTTTCCATTTGATAAATGCTCATTCCTATTCTATGGTCTGTGATTCTTCCTTGTGGATAGTTGTATGTTCTAATTTTTTCACTTCTATCGCCTGAGCCTACTTGGCTTTTTCTACTATTTGCAATTTCACTATCTTGTTTTTGTTTTTCTATTTCGTATAGCTTGGTTCTGAGCATTCTCATTGCATTATCTCTGTTTTGGAATTGTGATCTTTCTGTTTGGCATTCTACAACTATTCCTGTTGGTTCGTGTATAAGTCTTACGGCTGATGAGGTTTTGTTGATGTGTTGACCTCCCGCACCTGATGAACGGAATACTTCCATTTTTATGTCTGCTGGATTTATTTCTATTTCTACATCTTCTACTACTGGAAGTACTGCAACCGTAGCAGTTGAGGTGTGTATTCTTCCACTACTTTCTGTATCTGGTACTCTTTGTACTCTGTGTACTCCACTTTCGAATTTTAGTCTACTGTATACTCCTTTTCCTGTGACCATAAATGATATTTCTTTGTATCCACCAAGCCCTGTTTCGTTTTCGTTTAATACTTCTACTTTCCAGTGTTTTCTTTCTGCATACATGGTATACATTCTAAATAATGTTCCTGCAAATAGTGCGGCTTCTTCGCCTCCAGCTCCTGCTCTTATTTCACATATAATGTTTTTGTCATCATCTGGGTCTTTTGGTATTAATAGAATTTTTAGTTCTTCTTCTATTTTAGGTAATTTTTCTTTTGCCTCGTAAAAGTCTGCTTCCGCAAGTTCTTTTAGCTCTTTATCTTCCATCATTTCTTTTGCATCTTCCATTTCTTGCTTTGTCTTTTTATATTCTCTATATTTTTGAACTATATCTTCTAAAGATGCATGTTCTTTCATTGCTTTTTGCCATTCTGTTTGGTTTGATATTACTTCTGGATTGCTTATCATTTCTGTTAATTCATCATATCTTTTTTCCACTGCGTCTAATTTGTCAAACATATATATTCTCCTTTTTTTATTAATTTCCAGTTATTATAATAACATAAAATTGCTTTAATTTCAACTAATTTATACATTTTCTAAATTAATAAAATTATATTCCATTTTTAATTCATCTAAAATTTCTTTTTCCCTATTAGTACAAGTTAATAATATCATCTGATGTTCTTTGAAATTGTTATTTAAAAATTCTAATACATTTTTTAACCTTTCTGTATCATAATAAGCAAAGGCTTCATCTAATATTATTGGCATTTTTTCTGTTGATAGATCCTCTACCATTGATAACCTTAAAGATAAGTATAACTGATCTATTGTTCCTATACTCATTTTGCTTACTTCTTCATAACTTCCATTATCTAGTTCTATTATTAGACCAATTTTATCACTAAACCTAACATTTGTATATTTTCCGTTTGTAATTTTACTAATATTTTCAGATAAATTCTTTGTAAACTTAGGGGTTATGGTGTTTTTCATTTCTTCATATGATTCTTGCAAAATTTCTTTTGCTAAATTCATACTTAAATTTAAATTTTGTAAGGTTAACTTTTTTTCATTATTGTTAACTAATTCTTCTTCTATTTTTGATAAATTGTCAAGTTTTGGTTCTATATTTTCTTTGTCTAAATCTAGTGTGTGTAATTCGATTTTTTTGTCATTTAATTTTGTTTGTATTTTTTCTTTTTCTAAATTTATATTTTCTAAATTTAAAAAATTATTAATTTTATTTTCTGGAATTTTATTTAAATAATTATTTTTTATTTTTTCTTTTTCTAAAATTATTTTTTCATTATA
>CALXCJ010000095.1 GCA_944386775.1 uncultured Clostridia bacterium | reverse complement strand
AATGTGAATTATACTAAAAATTTTTGTTAAATATTTTCCAAAATTATTAATATGATTTTGTTAACTTAATGACATTGAGTCCGTCCCCAAAATCCCGGCAAAACGGGAAAAGAAGGACCGTCCCTTAATCCCGATAACCCCGGCAAAACAGAAAAAAAGAGCGTCTCTTAATCCCGATAGTAGACCAAAGGTTCAAAAATTATGAATTTTTTGTAAAATAGTAGAAAAAGTAAGGTAGAATATGGTAAAATAGAAAAAGAAAAAAAAGACCTCTGGAGGTGCTAGAATTTGGATAAGTTTCAAAAGGAAAAAATAAATAATCTATATTATGTACCAACTATAAATCAAACAACAAATCAAAAAGATATAGAAAATGAAATAAAAGAAGAAAAAAAGAAAAGGAAAGAAAGAGAAAAAAGAATAAAAACAAGAAAAAAAATCGAACAAAATGAAAAAGACAAATTTGACTTAGAAACAGAAACAGTAATAGGAATGACAAATAGAAACAATAAAAATATGCAAGAAGAACGAAGAAAAGTAATAGATAAAAATGAAAGAAAAAGGCAAAGAAAAATAAAAAGAATTAAAAAAATATTAAAAATAATAACTTTACTTATAATTATCATTGGTGGAGTCACATTTGCTATGGTATCACCAATATTTAATATTCAAGAAATAGAAGTAATAAATGCACAAAAGCTAAGCCAAGATGAAATTATAAGTCTATCAGGTCTTGCCAAAAATCAAAACATATTCAGATTTTTAAGTAGTAATGTAATAGAACAAATAAAAACCAACCCATACATAGAAAATGTAGAAGTAAAAAGAGTTTTTCCAAACAAAGTACAAATAACAGTAGAAGAAAGAAAAGTAACATATAATGTAGAGTTTTTAAATGAATATGCATATATAAATAATCAAGGATATATCTTAGAAATTTCAAACCAAAAAGCAGAAGTACCTACAATACAAGGAATAGAAACAAAAGAAGAAGACATAAAAGCAGGAAATAGACTATCAAATGAAGACCTAGAAAAATTAGAAGTAGCAATACAAATTACAGATGCATACAAATCAGCACAATTAGATAGTCAAATAACAAGTATAGATATTCAAGACAAAAACGAATATACAGTTTATATGGATGAAGCCAAAAAAATTGTCTACTTAGGAGATGGAACAAACTTAGGAGATAAAATATTATGGCTACAAGCAATTTTGCAAGATAATGAAGGTGTAGAAGGAGAAATATATCTAGATGGAGATTTAAATGGAAATTTCAAACCTAGATTTAAAGAAAAAGTATCAGTCTAAAATAAAAAATCAGATAGATAAAAAATCATATAAATAAAATTAAAAATACAAATTAGAGGAAGTGGGTATATGACAAATAAAAAAATAATAAGTATTGTCTTAGGAATTATGTGTTTAGCTTTAACTACAGGAATATGTATTCAAATAAAAACAGTACAAAACACTGGAACAACAGTAAGTAAAAACTATACAGAAAACAACTTAAGAGCAGAAGTCTTAAGATATAAAGAAAGATATGACAATATGATAAAAGAAATAGAAAACTTAGATAATGAATTAAACACTAAAATTGATGAAGTAACAAAAAATAATTCTGAACTTGAAGATATACAAAATCAAATAAAAGAAGGAAATAAAATAATAGGACTAACAGAAGTTACAGGTCCAGGAGTAACAATAACATTAACAGATAGTAATATTGACCCATCAACAGTATTTGACCCAAGCTTGCTACTATTACACGACATAGACATACTAAGCATAGTAAATGAACTAAGAAATACAGGAGCAGAAGCAATAGCAATAAATGACCAAAGAGTACTTACTACAACATCTATAAAATGTGGAGGAGCAATTATAAACATAAATGGCGAAAGAGTAGGAACACCATTTGTAATAAAAGCAATTGGTTTACCAGAAAACTTAGCAAATTTAGATAGACCAGGAGGATATCTAGATAAATTAAGAGAAGAATACCAAATAGGCGCAACCTTAAAAAAATCAGACAATATAACAATACCAAAATATTCAGGAGTAATAAACTATAAATATATGTCAACAATAAAATAGATTAAAAAAATAAAAATCAAAAAATAGTATTTTCAAAAAAGATAAAAAGAAAAAATATCATATTTATAGAAAAAAGAAAAGAGTATAAAACAACAATAAAAGTTATGCAATTAAATATGTGAACAAGGAGGTCAAGCTTTGAAAAAGAAAGGAAAAATAACATTAACAATAACAATTGGAATTGCAATGCTTGCATTATCAACAGTTATGTTTATGCAATTTAAATTAGTAAATGAAACAGACATAACATCAATCGAAAACATGCGTGAAGAAGAACTAAGAAGCGAACTTGCAAATTGGAAAGAAAAATATGATGAAGCAAATGCACAATACCAAGAAAAAAGCCAAACTTTGCAAGAATATAATGAACAGGAAAAATCAGATTCAGAAACAGAAAAACTATTACAAGAAGAACTAGATAATGTAAATCTACTACTAGGAAAAACAGATGTCGAAGGAGAAGGAATAACAATAACTTTAAGAGATGTAGAAAATGAAGACGGAGATTATCTAATAATAACATCAGACATACTAAATACATTAGTAAATGAACTAAAACTAGCAGGAGCAGAAGCAATATCAATAAATGAAGAGAGAATAATAAACCTATCAGATATTGCAACTGTAAATGAAACTTTAATATTTATAAATCAACAAAGAGTATTTGCACCATATATAATAAAAGCAATAGGAGACCAAAATTATCTAGAAAGCTCACTTATAGGAAAAGATGGAGCAATATATTCATTGCAAAGACAAGGATATGATGTTACAGTAGATAAATCAAATAAAATACAAATACCTAGATATAATAAGGAAATAACAACAAGATATATAGAATAATAGTAAAAATAAAGTTGAATAATTAATATAAGAAATAGATTATAATTAAGAAAATAATAAATTATAATAAAAAATAATGTATTAGAATTAAGAAATAATAGATTATAATGTAAAAAAGATTAAAATTTAAAAAATTAAATTTAAATAAAAAGTTTATAGGTAAAACTTAAAACCTAAATAAAAATAAAAGGAGAAAAAAATGGTTTTATTAGCAATTATAATAGGATGTCTATTAGGAGCAATAATAGGAATAAATGCACCAATAATATCATATACATACTCAAGTTATTTAGCAATTGCAATAATTGCAGCATTAGATACAGTATTTGGAGGAATTGCATCAGTAATAAAGAAAAATTTTGATTTAAAAATATTTATATCAGGTTTTTTTGGAAATGCAATACTTGCAATATTATTAACAATATTAGGAGAAAAACTAAATGTAGATATATATCTTGCTGCTATAGTTGTGTTTGTATGGAGAATGTTTATGAATTTGGGGACAATTAGAAGATATTATGTTGAAAAATGGACAAATAAAATAAAAGAAAGAAAAGCAAAATAGAGAGAGTGAGGGACGTGCTTTACCATCGGGATTGAGGTACGGCCCTTTTTTCCCCGTTTTGCCGGGATTTGGGGTATCGGGATTAAGGGACGGTCCCAATGTCATTAAGTTAAGAAAAGTCAATAATTGAATTATTGGCTTTTTTTGTATATAATACATAAA
>CALXCJ010000094.1 GCA_944386775.1 uncultured Clostridia bacterium | reverse complement strand
AAAAATAAATAAAAAAATAAATAAAAAAATAAATAAAAAAATAAATAAAAAAATAAATAAAAAAATAAATAAAAAAAAAAATAAAAAAATAAATAAAAAAATAAATAAAAAAATAAATAAAAAAATAAATAAAAAAATAAATAAAAAAATAAATAAAAAAATCTTTATAAAATAAAGAATAATTTATAAAGATTTTTTTATTTTAAATATTATTAATTAAAATATCACATATATTCTGTGTAGAATTCTTCTTAGCCAATAATTTTGTATTTTCTTTCATAGTTTCCAAAATTGATGGATTATCTAAGATATTTTTTAACACAACATACGGATCATCATATTTTTTTATCCAAACAGCAATATTTAAACTTTCCAAAAACTCTGCATTTTCTTCTTCTTGACCTGGAATAGGATTTATAATAATCATAGGTAAATTTGATGCTAAACTTTCAGAAGTAGTAAGTCCACCAGGTTTTGTAACAACAATATCAGAAATACTCATAAGCTCTGGAACCTTATCTGTGAATTTCAAAACTTTTATTAAATCTTGTTTATTATTTTCTTTTACAATATTTGAAAAACAATCAAACATTTTTTCATTTTTACCAGAAATTGCAATAATTTGAAAATTATTAAATAATTTAACAAAACATTCAAAAATTTGTACAGTTTTTGTTTTGCCAAGACCGAATTCCCCACCACCAAAAAATAAAATATTTTTCAAATCAGGTTTTAAATCAAACATTTTTAATACATCTTTTTTATCAAAAGTCTTAGTAAATTTACTTGAAATTGGAATACCTGTTGCATAAATTTTATTTGGGTCAATATGTTTTGAAATTAAATAATCTTTCATTTTATTATGTGCTACAAAATAAAAATCAGTAAAATCAGAACCTACAAGCCATTGGTCATGTGGTGCAAAATCTGTCATAATTGTAGCAAGTTTTGCATTAATTTTTCCTTTTCTTTTTAAATAACTGCACATTTGGCTACCAAAAGGATGTGTAGAAATAATTAAATCTGGTTTTTTATCTCGTAATAATTTAAGTAATTTAATTGCCATAATTTTATTAGAACGTGAAGAAATATGTGCAAGAGGTCCTTTTTGTGAATCTGCATAAATTCTTCCCCAAGCCCAAGGCATTTTTTTTGCCATTTCACGATATGCAGCAGTTGTAATTTTTTCTATTGTTATATTTACATATTTCATACAGTCAATAAGTTCTACATCTAGATTTTGGTTGGGGTAATTGTTTAATAAACACTCCTGTATAGATTTTGCAGCATTTAGGTGCCCTCCACCATATGAGGCATAAAATATTATGATTTTTTTCATTGTTTGCTCCTATTCTTTTAAATAAAATTTTTATCTGTTTTATTTTTATAGAAATGCCAAATTGATATTATATATTTTTATTCTTTAGTAAAATGAATTTTTATATTTTATATTAAAAAAATTTTTGATATATTCTATAATATTAGTGATATTTATTGTGTTTTTATTGTAACTAGCGAATATATTATAGCAAAATAATATTTTTTTTACAATGAATATTTTATTAAAATTTAGTTAAAAATGAATTTTTAAAAAATATTTGATATATAATAAAAAATATAGTATACTATAATTAACTTAAGTTAACAGTAGTTGAAACTGTTCAATGTTTGTGTATGTGTTTAGGGGCACATACTTTTTTTGTAGTTAAAAATAAATAAAAAAAATAAATAAAAAATTTATTGTATAAAAATTGTAAAAAAAACCAAAATAAGAATAAAAATATAGAAAAGGGTGATTTCTTGAAAAAAATATATAAATTAACTCTAATAACAATTCTTTTTATTATGCTATTCACAACATATCTCACATTGCAAAAAGAAGAAAATACTAGCAACATTAGCAAAGCAGCATCATCTAGTAGTAACATCTCTGACATACAACTTATGGCAAGAGCAATAAATGGTGAAGCAAGAGGAGAACCATATGAAGGACAAGTAGCAGTAGGAGCTGTCATACTAAATAGAGTAAAAGACTCAAGATTTCCAAACACAATAGCTGGAGTAATATATCAATCAGGAGCTTTTACAGCAGTAAGCGATGGGCAAATTAATGCACCAATAGCAGAAAATTCAACAGTATATAAAGCAGCAGAAGACGCAATGAATGGCTGGGATCCAACAGGAGGATGTGTATACTATTTTAACCCAGATACAGCAACAAACAAATGGATATGGTCAAGACCATATGTAAAAACAATAGGAAAGCACAGGTTTTGCAAATAAAATGAGACATTTAAAAAAATCAGGAGGTAAATATGAATATTTTAAAAGATTGGATAAGTAGATTAAAGAAAGGTCATATGTTAAGTGTAATAGGGATTTTTCTTTTAATAATTATAGTATTAGGTGTAATACTATATAATAGTAGAAAAGAGGCAAAGCAGGTTTCTGAAAACACATATAATATGGCATTTTATGAATTAGTAGATTATGTTGGTAATGTTGAAACATATCTTGCAAAGTCAATGATTTCAACTACACCAGAACATGGTGCTGAAACTCTTACACATTTGTGGAGAGAGGCAAATTTAGCTCAAACATATTTAACAAGGTTACCAATAGAAACACAAGAATTAGAAAACACACAGAAATTTTTAAATCAAGTAAGTGATTATAGTTATTCATTATCAAGGAAAAATATCTATGGAGTGAGTTTATCAAATGAAGATTTAGATAATTTAAAAGAATTACATTCATACAGTGTAGAATTAGAAAATACTTTAACTCAATTATCTGATGATATAAATTCAGGTAGAGTAAAATGGGGAGAGCTTGCAGATAAAGGTCAGACTGCATTTGCACAAGAAGTAAGTACTATTTCACAAGATAGTTTTAGTAGTTTAGAAGAAACTTTCCATGAATATTCAGGGTTAATATATGATGGAGCATTTTCTGAGCATATAACAAGTGCTGAAAAGAAGGGACTAACAGGAGAAAATATAGATGAAGAAACAGCAAAACAAACAGCTCAAGACTTTTTTGGCAAAGATAAAATAAAATCAATTGAAGGTTCTGGCTTATCGGAAAATGCTACAATTCCAGCATATGGCTTTACTATAACTACAAATGATGATAATATAGTAAGTATTTCCATATCACAGCAAGGTGGACATATAATTTATATGAATTATAACAGAGATGTAAATACTGAAATAATAGGAATTGAAGAAGCAAATCAAAAGGGAAAAGAGTATTTAGAATCTAAAGGATTTTCTAATATGAAAGAAACATATTATTTAAAACAAGAAGGTATAATGACAATAAATTATGCATATATGCAAGATAATGTAGTAATGTATCCAGATTTAATAAAGTTAAAGGTTGCGCTAGATAATGGTGAGATTTTAGGAGTCGAAACAACAGGATATTTAAGTAACCATACAGTAAGGGATATATCAAATATAAAAATAACTATGGAAGAAGCTAAAAAAACATTAAATGATAAATTAAATATAGAAAGTGAAGGTCTAGCAGTTATTCCAACAGAATGGAAAACAGAAGTCTTATGTTATGAATTTAAAGGGAAAATTGATGATACAGAGTTTCTAGTTTATATAAATGCAGAAGATGGTCGTGAGCAAGATATATTAGTTATAAAAGATACTCCAAATGGAATATTAACTATGTAAATATAAAAAAAACAATAATAAAAAATAAATAATAAAAAATAAATAATAAAAAATAAATAATAAAAAATAAATAATAAAAAATAAATAATAAAAA
>CALXCJ010000093.1 GCA_944386775.1 uncultured Clostridia bacterium | reverse complement strand
AAAAAAAAAAAAAAAAAAAAAAAAAAAAAAAAAAAAAAAAAAAAAAAAAAAAAAAAAAAAAAAAAAAATAAAAAAAATAAATAAAAAAAATAAATAAAAAAAATAAATAAAAAAAATAAATAAAAAAACAACTAAAAAAAGGAGGAAATAAAATTTTTAAATTTAAAAATAAAAATCAAAAAGAAGAAAATAAACTAAGCATATATTTAGGAGAAATAACAGATAAAAATAAAATAGCACCTGCGTATATAAATATTGAAAACCCAAAATACATAGAAATCGACAACTTATACTATTCTGGGTTACTTGTTACTGACTACTATAGAGAACAAACAGACATAATATTAAAATCATTAATAGAAACTAATATTAATATGAACATATCAATGTTTTACGAAAAGCAGGATTCATACAAAATTATAAAAGATTTAACATATCATATAGGAAATGTAGGAGTTGAGCTAAAAGAAAGTAATCAAAACAGGCAAGATATTGATATTGCAGCATTTACATATAGTGATGCAAAGTATATAAGAAAAGAAATTCAAGTTAATAACGAAGATTTATATTACTTATACATATATATTATGGTCTATTCAGAGGATAAAAAAGAATTAGAATACTATTTAAACAAAATAGAAGGAATTACTCAAAGTAAAGGTATGCAAACAAGAAGAGCAAATTTCAGAGAAGAAGAAACATATATATCCTGCCTGCCATTGATGCATAATGATGAAATAATAAAAGAAGCATCAAGAAGAAATATTTTAACAACCGGATTACTTGCGACATATCCATTTATATCATCTACAATTTTTGATGAAGAAGGAATATTCATAGGAACAAATATTTACAATAATTCATTAGTATTTGTTGATAGATATAATACAGAAAAATATAAAAATGCAAATATTTGTATTTTTGGAACAAGTGGAGCAGGGAAATCCTTTTATACAAAATTATTAATATTAAGGTATAAGTTACTTGGAATAAAGCAATATATAATTGATCCAGACAGAGAATATAACAATATATGTACAAAATTAAATGGAACACACATAAAAATTGGTCCAACCTCAAAAACATATATAAACATATTAGAAATTCGAAAAGAAAGTATTGAAGAAGGAGAAACAGGATATTTAGCAACAAAAATAGGAAGATTAATAGGATTTTTTAATCTAATTTTTGGAGAAATGGACGAAGAAGAAAAAGCTTTATTAGAAGAAAAATTAATTGAAACATACAAACAAAAAGGAATAAACTTTAATGACGAAAGTTTATATAAAATAAATGAAGAAAAAATAATAAATAAAGAATTTAAAAAATCAACTGACATGCCTATATTAAAAGACTTATACAATATTTTAGAAAAAGATGTAAGAACAAAAAAATTCAAAACAAAATTAATACCATTTGTAGAAGGTTCAATGAAATTTTTTAATGAATACACAAATATAGAATTAGAGAATGATTTAATAGTTGCAGATATTTATGATTTAGGAGAAGAAAATTTAAAATATGGTATGTATTTATTCACAGACATTTTTTGGGACAAGATAAAAGAAAATAGAGAAGAAAAAAAGGCTATATATCTAGACGAAATTTGGAGACTAATAGGTGTAACATCAAATAAAAATGTAGCAAGCTTTATATACAAAATATTTAAAACAATTAGAAAATATGGAGGAAGTAGTGTAGCAATTACACAAGATATATCTGATTTATTTAGTCTAGAAGAAGGAATATATGGAAAAAGCATATTAAATAATTCAAGCATAAAAACATTTTTTTCATTAGAAGAAGAAAACATAAAAATATTAGGAGAATTTACAAATTTATCAGAAAAAGAAAAAATAGAAATAAAATCATTAAAAAGAGGAGAATGTTTAATGTTTGTAGGAGAAGACCATATTTTAACAAAAATTGAAGCTTCTAAACTAGAAAAAGAAATAATTGAAGGAGAAAAAAATATTGAAAAAAATTATAACAGCAATTAATAATCCAAAATTAAATGAATTATTAAAAAAAGAAAATTTTGCAGAAATAATAGGAAAAGATATTCAATATAAAGAAGGAATAATAGAAACCCTAGAAAAAAATAAAGAAATAAACTTAATAATTATAAGCCAGAACCTTCCAGGAAATATAGAACTAAAAGAATTAGTAGAAGAAATTAGAAAAATAAATAAAAATATAAAAATAATATATATATTAGAAAAAGAAAATGAAGAATTAAAAAATAAATTAAAAGAAATAAATATAAATAATATATATAATAATGAAAAAATAAATTTATTAGAATTAATAAAAATAATTAAAGAAAAAGAAATAAAAACAGAAGACGATTTAAAAGAAGAAATAGAAAAATTAAAAAAAGAAATTGAAAAAAATAAGAAAAATAATAAAACAAATAATAACATAATAAATGAAGATATTATAAATAATAAAAAAATAGATAAAAATAAAATAAATAAAAATAATATAAATAATAATAAAAATAAAATAAACAAAAATAATATAAATGATAATAAAACAAATAATTATCAAATAAACAATTATGAATTTGAAACTAATAAAAAAATTAAAGAAAATGAACAAATTGAAGAAGAAAAAAACGAAAAAGAAAAAATAAAAAATAATTCAATAAATAAAAATAATATAGAAAAAAATAAAATAAACTTAATAGAAAAAGAAAATAAAAATTATATAAAAAAAATAAATTCAAAAATAAATAAAATAAAAAATAAAATAATAATTAATACAATAAATATACTAGAAAATAAATTAACAAAAAAAGAACAAAAAATTACAGAAAAAATGAAACAAGAAAAAGAAACCAAAATAAATAATATAATTAATTTTATAGGTGAAGCAAGAGTTGGCAAAACATTTATTATTGAAAATATTGCAGAAATATTAAGTAAAGAAAAAAACAAAATACTAATTGTAGACTTTGATTTAGAAAAAGAAGATATAAGCACAATATTAAAACATAAATATAAAATAAAAAATATAAAAAGCATAAAATTAAAAAATAAAAAAATAAAAATAAATCCCCAAAATAATAAAGTGATAAAAATAAATAATAAAAAAATAATCTTAAAAAATAAAATAAATAACAAAAAAATAATATTAAAATATAAAATAAATAACAAAAAAGAAAATAATAAAATAAAAATCAATAGAATTAAAAGTAATAAAACAAAAAAAAATAAAATAAAAAATAGTAAATTAGAAAAATATATTAATTCATATAAATTTATAAAAATAAATAAAAATATATTTTTAATAAATAACTTAAAAAAATACATTAAAAAAAATAAAAATAATTTATTAAACAATTTAAATAATCTAAACAAATTATTAATTCAACTAAAAAAATTAGCTCAATTTTTCGACTATATTCTTATAGAAATTTCCCAAAATAATGATACATTATTAAATAAAAAAATATTAGAAATAACTAAAAATAACATAATAATAATTGAACCAGATTTAGTAAATTTAAAAAAATTAAAATATGAGATAATAAATAAAAGCTTTCAATTTAATAATTATAAAATAATACTTAATAAATATAATAAAAAATCTATTAGCAAAGATATTATTAAAAATATCATAAAAAAAATAAAAATAATAGGAATAATAAAATATAAAAATAATAAAAAAATAAAAAACAAATTAAAAATAATAACAAGAAATATAATTAGAATAGAGTAAAATAAAAAAATAGAAAATAATAAAAAATAAAAAAATAAAAAATAATAAAAAATAAAATAAATAAAAAATAAAATAAATAAAAAAATAAATAAAAATATTAAAAATAAATAAAAGGAGTAAAGTATGAAAAATAAAAATACAGAAAAAAAGGAATTCAAATTATTAAATCCAAAAACGGACATAGTATTTCAAATGCTATTTTCCTCAGCAAATGAAGAAGTAACAAAAGGCTTAATTTCAGCATTAATAGATAA
>CALXCJ010000092.1 GCA_944386775.1 uncultured Clostridia bacterium | reverse complement strand
TTAGTCATAACAGTGATTATACTATTAATCTTAGCAGGAGTTGCAATTGCAACACTAACCGGACCAAACGGAATTATAACAAATGCACAAGAAGCAAAAACTAAAACAGAAGAAGCAAATAAAAAAGAGCAAGAAAAGCTAGAACAAATGGAAGAATACATATTACAATATGTAGACCCATGGAATGGAGAAATAGCAAACTCATTTGCAGGAGGTGATGGCTCACAAACAAACCCATACCAAATAACAAATGCAGAAGAATTAGCATATTTTGCTAAAACAGTAAATGAAGGGACAACATATGAAGGTCAATTTGTAGAAATAAAAGAATCAATAAATTTGGGAAACCAAAAATTTACACCAATAGGTTTAGGTCCAATATTAGATGGACAAAGTAATTGGACAGAAAGTAAGCAAGTAAACGCTTTTGCAGGTACACTAGACGGAAAAAATAATGTAATAGCAAATTTACATATAGATGAGCAAGAAAACTTTGGAGTAGGACTAATAGGTTCACTAGAAAGCACAGGAATAATAAAAAACTTAACAATATCAAATGGGCAAATAACAGGAGGAGACGGCACAGGAGGAATAGTAGGAATGAGCAAAGGAACAGTAGAAAACTGTATAAATAAAGCAACAATAATATCACAAGATAAGCAATCTAGATATGAAACAGGAGAAAGAGCAGGAGGAATAGTAGGTTATGCATTAAAAGGAGAAATAAAAAATTGTTTAAATACAGGAAATGTAACAGCAAAAGATACAACATCTCAAACATCAAGAGGAAAATATGCAGGGGGAATAGTTGGGCTTGTAAAAAGTTTATCTGAAGAAGATATAGTAACTGTAGACAATTGCATAAATGAAGGAGAAATAACGTGTGAATATATGCAAGTAGGAGGGATAGTGGGTTCTCATGAAACAGGATGCATTATACAAAATTGTGAAAATAGAGGAAAGATAGTAGCAAAATATAATGAAATATTAGCTGAATCTGGAAGAATAACAGGAAGTTATGCGGGAGGAATATTAAGTTGGATAATGACTGATAATGTTACAATAAGCAATTGCACCAATAGTGGAGAAGTAATAGCAGAAGATAATTATGCAGGAGGAATAGTAGGAAGTCAAGGTGGAGGAACAATAAATAATTGTAGCAATAGTGGAAAAATAACAGTAGAAGATACATCATCTGGAGGAATAGTAGGAAGGCAAGGCGTAGGAACAGTAAGTAATTGCACCAATAGTGGAGAAGTTATATCAAAAAATACCAGAGCAGGAGGAATATCAGGTTATCAAAGTTCTGGAACAATAGAAAACTGCAATAACAGCGGAAAAGTAACAGCAGAATACTTGCAATCAGGAGGAATAGCAGGATACCAAGCAACAGGAACAATAAACAATTGCACAAACAGCGGAGAGATAATAGCAAATAGCCAACAATCAGGAGGAATAGTAGGAAATCAAGGATATGGAACAATAAGTAATTGTAGCAACAGTGGAACAATAACATCAAAAGCAATGGAAGGAAGAGGAATATCAGGAGGCATAATAGGATGGCAAGACTATGGAGAAGCAACAAATGTATACAATACAGGAGAAATCATAACAGAAAACAACACAAGCGGAATTGACACTATAGGAGGAATAATAGGAGGACAAAACAGAGGAACATTAACAAATGCATATAACAAAGGAACACTAGCAGGAGGAGAAGCAAAAGGAGGAATAATAGGACAAAAGAAACTAGCAGGAACAGTACAAAAAACATATTATTATACAGACGAAGAAATACAAGGAATAGGAAGCGAATCAGACGACACAACAGCAATAACACCAGCAGAAGACCAACCAGGAAAAGTAGAAAAAACAACAGAAAACATAGACACATTTGAAAAATTTATAGAATGGATAGCGACCCAATAAGCCAAAGCAAATAGAATTCTAAAATTAACCCAACTAAGACCTGTCCCAAATTAACCAAAAATGGTAACTCAGGACCTGTCCCAGATTAACCAAAAACACAAAAAATTCTTGATATTTTTAATTCTCTGTAGTACAATACCACTATAAAAAAGAAAATATAAAAGTAAAAGGAAGTGGCAAATATATGTATGGAATAGGAATAGGAGAAAGCGATTTCAAAATCTTAAGAACGAAAAAAAACTACTATATAGATAAAACAATGTATATAAAAAATATAATAGACAATCAAAGTAAAGTAATACTCATAACAAGACCAAGAAGATTCGGAAAAACCCTAAATATGAGTATGCTTAAATACTATTTTGACTGCACACAAAAAGATAGCAAAGAACTATTTAACGGCTTAAAAATAATGAACCAAGGAGAAGAATACACATCAAAATTAGGTTATTATCCAGTAATATACCTAACATTAAAAGATGTACAAGATACATGCTATGCTAATATGTTGCTAGATATGAAAACAGCGATTATGGAAATTTATCAGGAACATAGATATTTACTAGATAGTGATAAAATTTATCCAGAAGAAAAAGAAAAAATAATAGATATTTTATATGCAAGAGAAGACGAAAATGTATTAAAAAACAGTGTACGAGAACTATCAAAATATTTAAATAGACATTATAATAAACCAGTAATACTACTAGTAGATGAATATGACGTGCCATTACAAAATGCATATGTAGAAGGATATTATGATGAAGCTGTAAAGTTTTTTAAAACATTTTATGGAATAACATTTAAAGACAATCCATATATAGAAAAAACAGTGCTAACAGGAGTATCAAGAGTTGCAAAAGAAAGTATATTCAGCCGGAGCAAATAACTTTAAAGTATTCACAGTCCTAGATGATGAATTTAGTAGTGATTTTGGAATAACAGAGGAAGAAATGGAAAAAATCATAAAAGACTTTAACATTCAAGACGAAAAAGAACAGATAAAAAAATGGTATGATGGATACACAATAGGAAATACAGAAGGAATATATAACCCATGGAGTATATTAAATTATCTAACAGACCGAAAATTAATGCCATACTGGGTAAACACAAGCTCAAATGATTTAATAAAACTAGTCCTAAAAAATTCAAGTACAATAAAAGAAAAAATAGAAATGCTATTAAAAGACGAAGAGATAGAAGTGCCAATAAACCTAGAAACAGTAATAGTTGGAATAGAACAAAATGAAGAAAATATATGGGGTCTGATGCTTGGAACAGGATACTTAAAAGTAACTAAAACGGTAGATATAGCAGAGCATATCTACAAAGTAAAAATCCCAAATTATGAAATAAAAAATCTATTCCAGCAAATAATAAATGATTGGTTTAGAAATAAAGTAATAGGCAATGACTTAAAAAGTATATTAAAAGATTTAGTAACACTAAATTTAAAAGAATTTGAAAAAAAATTCAGAATATTAGTAAAAGAAATGTTTAGCTATATGGATGTAGGAGAAAACACAGCAGAAAACTTTTACCATGCATTTGTGCTAGGTATGCTTGTAGGTTTAAAAGATACATACTATGTAAATTCAAATAGAGAATCAGGTGTAGGTAGATATGATATAATGTTAGAGCCAAAAGACAAAAAAGGAAATGGTTTTATAATGGAATTTAAAGTGCTAGATGATATGGAAGAAAAAACAATAGAAGACACAATAGAAAATGCCAAAAAACAAATAGAAGAAAAAGGATATGAAACAAACTTGAAAGAAAGAGGATTTACAAATATAACAAAAATAGTATTTGCATTTAAAAATAAAGAAGTAAAAATGGAAGTATATTAAAAAATAGTTAAATTTAACCATAAAAAATAAAAAAGCCAACGCAAACATATATAAATGTTTAGCCAAGGGCTTTTTTTAGTTAAATAGTTATAATTCAAGTATTTATAATCACCTAAATATAAAATTAAGCAATAAATATGTAATTAAGCAAAAAAATTAATTAAATTAATAAATACATTAAACATATAGCATTAAACGCAAAAATTGTCAATAAA
>CALXCJ010000091.1 GCA_944386775.1 uncultured Clostridia bacterium | reverse complement strand
ATCTATTAACTCTCCAATATGTTGCTATTCAACGTATTGGAGAGTTTTGCTCTTTTAAAAGTGTTTAAGTTGAGATTTTATCATATATTTTTTTATGTGTCTAGCATATTTATCCCCCAAGATATTATCTATCTTGGGGGATTTGTTAGAAACTATTTTTTTATTCTGGCTCATCATCTTCAGATGAAT
Organism: uncultured Clostridia bacterium; assembly: GCA_944386775.1. Lineage (GTDB taxonomy): Bacteria > Bacillota > Clostridia > TANB77 > CAG-508 > CAG-269. The sequence continues at coordinate 3,869 of CALXCJ010000091.1, read as the reverse complement.
CTTCATTATTTTCTTCTGTTTCAGAATCAGATGACATATTTTCTTCAGATTCTAAATCATCATCTGGATCAACGATTCTATCAATGTAACCAAACGATTCATCATCATCTTCGTCATTTTCCTCATCTTCTTCTGATTCTGATGTTTGATCATTGCGAGCCTTTAAGATTTTATTTGTAACTAAGATTGTTACTAATGCAGAAAATGCTGTAGGCATTAACTTTTTCATGATATTTGTTAATTCGGAAACAAAAGCTTCCATTGCTTCCATTTTTTCATTTTTCTGAGCATCATCTTGTTCAACTTCTGCATCTTTTCCCAGAATTTTCTTTCCGAAAACAAAAACGCTTACTAAAACAATTGCTCCTAAAATGAAAAACCGTTTGAATTTTTTGAGTTCTTCTTCGTTTTGTAAGTCAATATGAAGCTTATCCGCAATAAAAGCCTTTGCTAAATCTAGAAATACTTTTGCTTTACTATAAGTATTTCCACCGATTTCAATTACCTTTGCTTTTAAATCTTCAAACCATTTTGGTTTTTGTGTCATAAGATATATAATTATGACTGAAGTTGCAACTGGAAACAAGGCTTCTGCTTTTGGCCCTAAAAAGCCAAATTTATTTTTTGCTTGTTCAGCAGCATCCATTGTTGCTTCAAGTTGCTCAACATTAAGCTCATTAAGTGTTTCTTCACCGTTCTTTTCTTTTAATTTTGGAATAATTTTGGATAAAGCATATCCTCCTGCAATTACTCCACCCAATATCATTAGTTGTCTAAGAGCTTCCTTATTTTTTAATTCTTTAAAATTAAGACCTGTCTTTTTATTGATCTTGTTAATGTTGTCTACCGTAATATTAGAGTCCTTAGACTTTAAAATCCGGTAAGCTGCATAAATTCCTACTACAGGTATAGCCCAAACTAAAGTGGACTTATATTTTCTGCACCAGTCCTTTACAATAGCTACATTTTCTTCAGGAGCATGTCTGTAGAGTTGATCCCAAAGAGTTCTTTCCTTAATTTCATTTTTTGCCATAGTTGTTTCCTTAATTTCATTTTTTGCCATAGATGTTTCCTCCTCTTTTAATTGTATTGATGATTTTTGTTTTTCAGGGTTTTCATTTTCTTTAGGCGATTGAAAAGGGGCTATAACTTCTTTGTAGTCACTCCTTTTAAACTTAAATCCCAATGGGATATTGATATAACATTCTTTGGTAGATCCATGTTTACTCGCCAATTGGTATAAATTACAATCCCATTTAAATGAACAACCACTACAACTAGAGCTATCTCTTCCTATCATATCATCTGTTAAAACTAAATTTGAAAATAGAAGCTCACAGTCAAGACTGTCTTCTCGGATTTTAGAAATAGGAATTTTATATATTTTTATTCTATAAAAATTAGAACATATATTTCCTATTGCACAGTGAAGATAATTATCCTGGAAAAAAACAAAATAAACAGGATGGTGTTCGCCTTTATATTCTGGGCACCTCATATAAGCTCTGTCTTCATCAGAATCACACTCTTCTAACGCATTATATTTCCATTTATGTCAACGTCCACAAATGGGGCATAAATAGGCTTCTGGAATCAATTTTAAAAATTCTTCCCTCATAAATCATGTCCTTCCTTCATACTGCTAAGTTTATAGTTTCTAACTCCTTTCTTAAAAGTGTATCTGTGTAAATGCACTTTAATCTATCAAAGCTATATTATCTTTGATATACGCTACACTAAATACCTGCATGCATTATATACTAGATTTACATAAAAGTCGATACTTATATAAAAAAATAAGCTCCATTCCTATTTTTTAGCTTATTTACTTGACATAATTGATTTGTATGATATAATTTTACCATAACTCATTAACCTTAAGATTAGTAAATTCTAATCTTACCAAAAGAAAGGAGCAATTTATGCCAGGATATTTACTTCATTTTGCAGCTTGTTCTTCTGAAAATTTGAAGGACATCGGTTTTATGCGGGGTGTAGAAGCACCCGACATCTTGAAAAAATGGTACAAAATTGGTGGAATCCAATATGCTGAAGACAAATATAATAGTCTCAGAGTAGATGGAATGCCGGATTTTAGCAGCTTAAAAGAACGCATAGAACAAAAAGAAACTATGTATTCTACTTGTGGCATGCATTATGGCTTAAGTAGCTGTCCAAAAGTAGTGTATTTTGGGGTTAACTTAAGCGAAAAAGAAAAATCTTTAGCCTTCTATCGAGGCTACTTATGGCATCTTCTTACAGACTTTGCAATGTACTTTAAATTAGACATTGATAGCAAATTTAAAACTACACTTGCAAAATTTCAAGATGATGAAAACTTTCAATTCTTCAAGCAACAACAAGTAAAAAGATTGCATTCTGACTGGGATAAAACCAATAGCCTAGTTAGAAAAACTTATCCTGATATAATTTTACCTCAAGAGGTTTTAGAACTTAATGTAGTAAAGTACATTGAGGGACAACCCTATTATGTTGATTGGGAAATTCTTAAAAGTACGATTGATTTCTTAAGGACCATGGATCCTTTAAAAGACCCTGAAAATACTATTTTTAAGATTTTAGCATTTTGCACTCCAATCAAATAATTTAATATTAAGTAGTCAATAATCAGACTCATTAAACCTCAAACTTTAGTTCAAGTATTTTGCACTAAAGTTTGAGGCTTTTTTGTCTTTTTATAAATCATTTAGCATTTTTATACTATTTTATTTATACTATTTCATCTATACTATTCTATTAAACATTACCATAAAAAACAAAAACACTTTAAAATTCAAAATCATTACACTAATTTATATTTTTAAAATTTTCCTCATTTTTTAATTAAGAAATACAAAGATAACATTAATCTTTTTTAAACCCTAATCCCACGACTTCCCTTGAATTTGTTATTATAATAAAACTTTTAGAGTCAATCTCTCTTGCAATATTTTTTACTCTTGCAACATCTCCCCTTGATGCAGCACACATTAAAACCATTTTATCATTATCAGTATACATTCCCTTTCCATAAAGCCCTGTAGTACCTCTCCCTATACTTTTACCTATACTTGATGCTATTTTTTCATTTTTATCTGATATTATAAAAATTAATTTAGTAAAATATACACCTTCAAAAACAATATCGATAATTTTTCCCATTAAATATATTGCAATTGCAGAATATAAACCTATCTCTATTTCCTTAAAAAATATCATATTTAATGTTACTATACCAACATCTATCAAAGTTATAATATTACTTGACCTTAAATTTGGCTTATACTTTTTTGCTATATAGCTAATTAAATCAGAGCCTCCTGTTGATGAATTTGCCTTTAAAATTATAGCTGTTCCAAACCCTATAACAATTCCTCCATAAATACAAGCTAAAAATCTATCTTCTGTTAAACTTTGAAATCTATCTAATATATCTATAAAAATTGAAAAACTTACTGTTCCTATCATTGATTTTATAAAAAACAATTTACCCATTTTAATACCAGCAAACGCAAATAATGGTATATTAAATGCTAAAATTGTTGTTCCCATTGGTATATTGAATAAATAGTAAAAAATTGTTGCAAGCCCAGCTATTCCCCCTGATGATAGCTGGTTTGGTAGTAATAATAATGAAGTTCCAGCCGCCATTATAAATGCACCTAATAATGTACCTAATATTTCTTTGCATAATTTTATATAATCAAATTTCTCCTTTATTTTTATCAATTAAATCACCTACTACTTATAGTATTGGTAATTTTAGTAAAAATATACTTCTAAAATGAGAAGCCGGGAAGAAGGGACGGTCTTTAAAATCCCGTTTTGCCGGGAATATGGGGACGGACCTTCAAAAAATTTTCACATAA
>CALXCJ010000090.1 GCA_944386775.1 uncultured Clostridia bacterium | reverse complement strand
TCCTGATACTACTCCTCCTGTTACAAATATGTATTTTGTGTTCATTTTTTCTCCTTTCTGGATTTTTTTGATTCTATTTTATAACTAATGCAAGTTTAATTAAAAAAAGATTAAAAAAATCCCCTTTTATTGGTTTTTTTTTAATCTACTATACTTATTTTAACATATAAAGAATGATTTTACAAGCATTATTTTTGGAAAAGTTTTTTACTAACTTCCTGTTACATATTGACTATAAAACCAACTATTTATATCAAATGGTTCTAACATTTCTGGCATTCCATAATCAATTCCATTTGTTTCTACTCTTATTGATGTAATTTTTATTTCATTAACTGGTGTGCTTTGTTCTGTATTTCCTGTTTCTTCTGAATTATCTGGAACTTTTACTTCTACATTTTCTATATTGTGTACAACATCCATTCCTTCTATTACTCTTCCAAATGCTGTATAGTTTCCGTTTAGACTAGTATTTTCTTTTGTCATTATAAAGAATTGTGAGCATCCTGAGTTATATGATTCTTCTGCAAGTGATGATGCATATTGGCTATAATCTGATCTTGCTAAACCTACAACACCTTCTTCAAATTTTACAGTGTTGTTTACTTTATTTGCTATAAATTCTCCTTTTATTGTATATTCTTCTTCTGGCTCCCCATCTTTTAAGTCGCTTTTGTATGCACCTGTTGTTCCTGTGCCATCTCTGCTTCCACCTTGTATCATAAAGTCTTTTACTACTCTGTGGAATGTTTTTCCATCATAAAATCCACGATTAGCAAGTGCTATAAAGTTTGCAACAGTTTCTGGTGCTTGGTCTGGGTATAGTTCCATTTTTACTGTTCCATATCCTTCTACTTCCATAGTTGCTATTGGATTTTGTACTTTCATTGTTAGTTTTTGGTAGTAGCCATATACAACTGCTCCAATTAATACTATAACTAAAATTAGTGCTATTATCCAGATTATTTTTTTTCCTATTTTCATAAAATCCTCCCATTCTTAGTTTTCATTAGTTTTTTTACTAATAAACTATTATTATTTTTTATTAATTCTAATTTTTTATTCTATCCTTTTTATTTACTTTTTTATTAATTATTTTTATCTATTATAATTTTTCTACCTATTATTCCAAATAGATTATTTTTTACTGTTCCTTTATTCTTAATTTTTTAACTTCTCAAATCATTATCTTTTTAGCAGTGTTAATTAATAGCTCTATTATCTAATAATATTAAACTAATACATTATCAAATACAAATTGTTCCTGCATTCTTTTTAATGATTGTTTTATTGCTCTTGCTCTTACTTCTCCTATTCCGTCTACTTCGTCTAAACTTTCAATGTCAGCTGCTAGTATGTGCTGAAATGATTTAAATGATGATACTAAGTTTTCTACTATATTACTTGGCATTCTTGGTATTTTGTTTATTATTCTATAACCTCTTGTATATACTCCGAACTTCGTCATAGTTATCAAATGTTTCAAATCCTAGTAATTTTGCTATATTGCTTTCTTTTGTTAAGTCTTCATATGATAATTCTGAGAGTTCATCATATACTGTTTCTGGTGTTCTTTTCTTTTTGCCTTTTACCATATAGTCTTTTATAATTAATAGTTCTTCTTTTTCAATTCCTCCAACTAATTCTTCTAGTTGCATTTTTACAAGCCTTCCGTCACTTCCAAGTTCATATATTTGGGCTTGTATTTCGTCTACTATTCGCATAACCATTTCTGCTCTTTGGATTGCTACTATTACATTTTCAAGTGTTACTATATCATTAAATTCATATTCATTTAGTATACTTAATTTGTTATCAAATACTTTTTTATATTTTTCTAGTGTTTGTACACCTTGGTTTGCTTTGTTTAATACTACATCTGTGTCTTCTAATACATATCTGTCATTGCCTTTGAATACTGTAATTATATTTCTTCTTTGTGAGATACTAATTACAAGTTCACCTGTTTGTTTTGCTGTTCTTTCTGCTGTTCTGTGCCTTGTTCCTGTTTCTTTGGTTTCTATATCTCTTGATGGTATTAGCTGTGCATTTGCAAATAATATTTTCTTTAAATCCCCACTTAGCACTATTGCTCCATCCATTTTGGCTAGTTCATATAGTTTTGATGATGTATAGTCTTCGTTTATTGAAAATCCCCCATCTACTACTTCTTTTATTGTGTCGTTATTGTCTGTTATTAAAAGCAGAGCTCCAGTTTTGGCTCTTAAGATGTTTTCTAAGCCCTCTCTTATTGCTGTTCCTGGTGCTATCAGTTTTAAGATTTCTGTGATACTGTTTTCATTTTTCTTTCTCAAATAGACGCCCCCATTCAAAGTAATTTGCTATTTTAGTCCTATTTTTTTCATTGCTTCATTTACATTCTTGACCCCTATTATATCTAATTTGAATTTATCTTTCAATAGTTTTTTGTTACTTTCTGGAATTATACAAGTTTTAAATCCTAATTTTTCTGCTTCTTTTATTCTTTTTTCTATTAGATTCACCCTTCTAACTTCGCCAGTTAAGCCAACTTCGCCAATTATAACCATATCTTTTGGAATTGGAATATTTTTAAAACTTGATGCTGTAACTAAAATCATTCCTAAGTCAACTGATGGTTCATTTAGCTTTAGACCTCCTACAACATTTAGGTAAACATCTTGGCTTCCAAGCATTAATCCCGCTCTTTTTTCCATTACTGCAATTAAAATTGCAAGTCTATTAAAATCAACTCCATTTGCTGTTCTTTTTGGAAAACCAAATACACTTTGGGTAGTTAAGGCTTGAAGTTCTACAAGTATAGGTCTTGTTCCTTCCATACAAGCTACAATGCAAGAGCCCGCTGGGTTATCTTCCCTTTCAGATATCAAAATATCTGATGGATTTATAATTTCTGTCATGCCTTCTTCTTTCATTTCGAACATACCTATTTCATTTGTTGAGCCAAACCTATTTTTTACACCTCTTAATATTCTATATGAAAAATATCTTTCTCCTTCTAGGTATAAAACAGTATCCACCATATGCTCTAAAACTCTTGGTCCTGCTATATTTCCATCTTTAGTTACATGACCTATTATAATTGTTGTAATTTCTCTTTGTTTACACACTCTCATAACTTGTGATGTAATTTCTCTTACTTGGCTAACACTTCCAGCGGCTGCTGAAAGCTCTTCTGAATACATAGTTTGAATTGAATCTATAATTACAAGTTTTGGGTTAATATCTAAAATTGCTTGATTTACAATGTCAATATCTGTTTCTCCTAAAAATAATATGTCATCATTTTTTATACCTAATCTATCAGCTCTCATTTTTATTTGCTCTGCTGATTCTTCTCCTGATACATATAAAACTTTGCCTTCTCCTTTTACTTTATCACAAATTTGCAAAATTAAAGTAGATTTTCCAATACCTGGTTCTCCTCCAAGTAATATAAGTGAACCTTTAACAAGCCCACCACCTAAAACTCTATCAAGCTCACCAAAACCTGTTGATGTTCTTAATGTTTCTTTTGCTTCATATGAACTAAGTTTTTGAGGAATATTTCTTTTTTTGTCTTCAGGTTTTAAAAAAGAATTTTTATTTTCTACAATTTTTTGCTCAAAAAAAGTATTCCAGCTATTACAAGCAGGACATTTTCCAAGCCATTTTGCTGATTCATATCCACATTCGTTACATACAAAAATTGTTTTATTTTTTGCCATATTTCCTCCTAATTTTTTCATTTTGTACAACAAAAAAAGTATAACATAAACTTAAAAAGTTTGCTATACTTTTTACATAAATTTCATATTAAGTAATTATTTTTTATTTATTGTATTTTTTCAACATATATTTCATCATTTACTGCAACAACCGTGTATTTAGATATATTTTTTAGGTCTTTTATTTCTTCAAATTCTGCATATTCTTCTATTTGTTTTTTTGCTTCTTCTTGTTTTTCTTTTAATTTTTTGGCATCTTCTTTTTTTAGGTATTTAAATTCTATCATAACTCCTTTATATCCTTTAGTTTGGTCTTTTGGAATTAGGAGTATATCTGGATATTTTCTTTGTACTTCCATTTCTGATTTTAGTCTAAATATTTTTAGGTTCATTGCTATACAGTAAAAGATTAGTTTTATGTATTTTTC
>CALXCJ010000089.1 GCA_944386775.1 uncultured Clostridia bacterium | reverse complement strand
ATTATAAATATATGAAATTATAAATATATGAAATTATAAATATATGAAATTATAAATATATGAAATTATAAATATATAAAATTGTAGATATATAAAATTGAAAATATGTAAAATCATAAACATATAAGATTATAAATATGTAAAATTAAAAATATATTAGAATTAAAAATATATTAAAATTAAACTCGGGCTAAACTTCAGCCTGAGTTTTTTAAAAATTTTGCCAAAAGATAGTATAAAATAAAGAATATTGTAAAATAAAGTATAATGTAAAAAAATAAATAAAATTTTTTTTAACAGTATCAATTCAAGAATTAAAAACAAACCCTTTTAATTTGTGCCTCAGTAATAGACCCTTTCCTTAAAATATGTGGAACTCCATCAATAACCTGCACAATAGTAGAAGCAAGCCCCAAACGGCTAGGTCCGCCATCAATAAAACAATCAACATTTCCATCAAAATCATCCATAATATCAGCTAAATTAGCAACACTTGGTTTACCTGAAATATTACTACTAGAAGTAGCAATAGGTACTCCAGAATATTCAATTAATTTAAGAGCAATATTATTTGCTGGCATACGTATTCCAACAGTATCTAAATTTGAAGTTAAAATATTTGGAACAATATCCTTTTTCTTCAAAATAATAGTAAGTGGACCAGGAAAAAATTCTTTTATTAATGTGTATTCTAATTTGGTAATATCTTTTGCAACTTTATTTATCATATCAATACTATTTACCAGCAAACTAATTGGTTTATTTAAAGGTCTTTTTTTGGCTTCATATAATTTTTTTACTGCATTTTCATTAAAACCATTTGTACCAATTCCATATACTGTTTCAGTGGGGAATATAGCAATACCACCTTTTTTTATCATTTTAGCAGTTTCTTTTAATTTTGAATAATCTACACTATTTGTAAAATTTAAATAATTTTGCACTTTAATTTCCTTCTTCCAAAATTTTTAATAAATATATTATTATTAATAGATAAAATTTTTCATTTTTTATACTTTTATACTCTAACATATTGCACTATATATCGTACCATATTGTACCATAGAATTATTAAAGTTACTAGGGTTCTGGCTAAAAATTTCAATATAAATCTTTTGTGATTGCAAAAAAAATGGCCAATTGTGACCAGGTCACAATTAACCATTTTTACAAGAAAAACTGTTAGAAGATTATATCTCTTCTAACAGTTTTTTCTCATCAATCATTATTTTTTGACAACTTATTCTTGAAATACCTGCTAATAACTTTTGAAAATTTTGATATACTAATTAAAGCAATAACAAAATATAAAATGCCAGTAATTACATTAAGTTCAATAAAAGAAAATACAATAATTAATATTGGAATATTAACCAAAAATAATATATAATGTTCCACAGCATCTATATCACTCAAAATAATATATATTAATTTATTATCATTAATAACTTCATCTGTTTGTTTTTTTATTGCTTGCAAAGCAAAAGAGATATAAATTCCCAACAGTGCTATAGCTGCAATAATCCGAGCTATAATGTCTAGCTCTGTAATAAAGAATGAAACTATTATAACTACGAGTGCAATAAACAAATAAATATTGAAGACTTTTCTTGCTTTTTCATTCCGACTTAATGCTACAATTCTTTCTTTTAATTTTGTTGTCATAAATTTTCCTCCTATCACAAATTATTGTGTTTATAAGTTTCTAAAATTACTATAGTGACAAATGTATATTAACATAAAATATATTATAATTCAATATTTCTATTCAAATTTCTTTGTTAATATGATATGATAATAATATAAAATAAAATTAAGGAAGTGAAAACAATGCTTTTTAAACAAATGAAATATTTTATATCAATAGTAAAAAACAACAGCTTTACAAAAGCCGCAGAAGAAAACTATATATCACAATCTGCAATATCACAAGCAATAAAATCATTAGAAGACGAATTAGACGTAAAATTACTAAAAAGAAAAAATAGAGGATTTACATTAACAAATGCAGGAGAATATTTTTATAAACAAAGTATACTATTAACAGAAGAAATAGAAAGGCTAAAGCAAAAAATTATAAAAATATCAACACAAAAAAATGATGTATTAAAAATAGGATATATCAGTAATTATATGGGACAAGAAATTCATAATGCAATTTTAAAATTTTCTGAAATATATCCAAATATTGATATAGAAGTCTATACAGCAAATCATGAAGAGCTATATGAGCAAATGAAAAGTGGTAAACTAGATATAATTATAAATGACCAAATAAGGGCATTATCAGAAGAATATGTTAATTATTTTTTATACAAAAGCCCTTGTTATATAGAAATTTCAAAAAAATCTTTATTAAATAAGTTAAAAGAAGGGTGTTATTAGTAAGAAATGGGGAAAGGGTAGAAAGAAATTATTATGCTTTTTGGAATAAAATGTCAACAAATATTTTAAAAGAAAAATTTGCTAATATATTAGAAAATGAATATAAAAATAATTAAAGTTCAAGAAATTTTTAGACAAATGTTATAGTAATTTTAGGTGTCTTATGGTATAATCTGATTATCTTATTTGATAAGTGTGCCTCCCGAGCAAAGCGAGAAAGGAATGGAATTTTATATGTCTAATGAAGAAAATTATATAATTGAAAATGAAACAACTGATACTATAAAAAAACAAGAATATTGGGATACTGGTATTGGGTTAAATAAGGTTGATAATTTAAAGCCTTCTAAATATTTATTAGACCTATCTCAAAAAAATATTAATGGAGAATTAAAATATAACGAAGTAGAGAACTTATTAAAGACATATTATGAAACACAAAACTCTAATGATATAAACATTCAAAGAGAAAAAGAATGTGATTTAGTCTCTTTAAGAATAGCACAGATTTTAGAAGATAAGAGTTTTGGTTTTAGTCCGATTACTTTAAAAAATATTCATAAACACTTATTTAAAGATATTTATGATTTTGCAGGTAATTACAGAAATTATAATATTACAAAAAAAGAAGATATACTAAACGGTGATACCGTTAAATATGTAAATTATCAAGATATAGAAAGTTATTTTGACTATGATTTTAAGGAGGAAAAAGAATTTGATTATTCAAAACTGAATAAAGATGAATTGATAAAACATATTGCAAAATTCACTTCAAATATTTGGCAAGTACACCATTTTGGAGAAGGCAACACAAGAACAACAGCAGTATTTATTGAAAAGTATCTTAATAATATGGGATTTAATGTTAATAATGATATGTTTAAAAACAAGAGTTTATATTTTAGAAATGCTTTAGTCAGAAGTAATTATGGAAATATTCCAAGAGGAATTTATCCTACATTTGATTATTTAGTAATGTTTTTTGAAAATTTATTACAAGGAAAAAGCCATAGATTAGAAAATAAAGATTTATATATTAAAGAATTGTTTGAAAATGATAATTCGTAAAAAAATTAAGGAGAGATTAATATGTCAAATTGGAGAGACAAATATAATATGACAAAAGAACAAAATATTTTTTTAGCTAAAAGATGTATTGTTGATAGTATTTGGAAAAGTTCCCATATTGAAGGAATAGATGTTACATACCCAGAAACTCAAAGAATATATGATGGCGGAAATGTTGCTCGTCTTAGAATAGATGAAATTCAAACTATTAATAATTTAAAATATGCTTGGTTATTTGTTTTAAATTCTATTGATGCAGAAAATGACTTAAAATTGCTAAAATCTATTAACAGTTTAGTTGGTAGTAACTTAATAGACAGACCTGGACAAGTTAGGATTTATGAAGTTTCAATTGGTGGAACAACTTGGAAACCTGAATTACCTAATGAGGATAAAACAAGTAAGGATTTAGAAGATTTTAACAAAATTGAATGTATTACAGAAAGAGCCATCACAATTATGTGTTATTTAATGAGAACTCAATTCTTCACAGATGGAAATAAAAGAACAGCAATGTTGTTTGCAAATAAAATAATGATACAAAATGGAAAAGGTGTAATAAGTATACCAGTTGATGAAGATATTACTTTTGGAGAAAAACTAACAAAGTATTATGAAACAAATGATATGGAAGATTTAAAACAGTTTATCTATGGTAAATGTATTAGTGGAATTGTATTTCCAAATAAATAATTAATGGTCAATTGTGACCTAGTCACAATTGACCATTAACCATTGAAAATAAATTAACAATTTTTATCATTCATATAAAATTTTTTCTCAGCTAATTTATCTTGAACTCCACGAAGAGCTTCACCAAATCTTTGGAAGTGAACAACTTCTCTTTCCCT
>CALXCJ010000088.1 GCA_944386775.1 uncultured Clostridia bacterium | reverse complement strand
ATGTTTTTTCAATATTTTTTAGATAAAAATTATATAGGCAATTTTTTAGTTTTTGCCTACATTAATTTTACACTAACGATGAGTAAATATAAAATATTAGGAATAATTTCAATTTTATTATTTATTATTGGATGGATACTATATTCAAAATTAGGAATTATTATAGCATTAATATTTGAAATAATTGCATTAATATTAGCTATTATTTCTGGCAAAAAAGAAAAAAATATTTTTTCCACTATAGGTTTCGTCGCTTCCACTATTTTAATTGTCATAATGATAATCTTGCTAATATCTGGTGGCATATCGAATAGCGCAGGAGATGATGCATTAATAAACAAATCATTACAAATCCAGTAAAACTCAATGATGTAATTAAATAATTATTCGTTTATTGTTTTAATTGCTGATTATATATTATATTAAGTCATCATTTGTTAAAAAATTATATTAAAAGTATTTTAAATTAATATAATTATAGCTAAGAATATAAGAGCTAAAACTAATAACAATTACTAGTTTTAGCTCTTATGTAATAATAATTTTTATTAATATTATATCTATAAAACATTAAAAATTAACTCAGTATTGTTTCTACTACTTGTAAGTTTATGTTTAAGTTATACCATTCCTCATATATGTAATTTGTAATTTTACTAGGTATTCCAAAAGCTGTTGCGTAAGCCAAATATTTATCCCAAATAATAACTGATTCCAAATCTCTATTCTTAATTAAACTATAATCGTTTATATAATTTTTCAATTCTATCAGTTTTAATTGCTCTTCTTTTCCTTCTTTAGTTAAGATGATACATTGGCTACGATATGCTATATAAATATTAAGACAAATTGCAAGTAGTGTAAATATAAAAAATATAGTATGGTATTTAGCAACATTTATAGAAGTACTTATTATTATAAATACCGTTAATATAATTAGAAATACTATTCTTATATCTATTATATTTCGCTTTTTATTATTAGTTATAATTTCTTCTCTTATAGTCTTTTTACCAACATTACTCTTTATATAATAAAAAGTAATAAGAAGACTTAATATAAAAAATACTTTTCCCATTGAATTCGTACTATTCAAAAATATTTGTGGCATATTTATACTAATTAAAATAGCACAAAGTCCAATCGCTTTATTTAAAAAAGTAAGTCCTTTAGAAAAAATATTCATTGAGTAAATTTTCTCTAATAAACATTCTTTAATTAAACTCATTTCTTGAGTAAACTGAATTGTTGATTTATTTGAATTAGCAAAAGTATTATTGATATCGCTAAATTTTATAGTTTTATTTTTAAATAAAAGATTTACAATACTTCTCTCATATATTTCAAGGTTATCATAAGATACTAGTTCTAATGTATTATTATTAATAATATTGATATTTCCTCTAATGCTTAATTCTATAATAGTAGTCATTATTAATTCTTTTAATCCAATTTTCCCGTCTATGATAGCTTCAGCTAAAATTGGAGAAACTAAATTTGATGTATCCCTTCGATATTTAGTGGCCTTTTTTCTCTTATTAATAATTAATGATATTATTAATAAGAGAACAGAAATAATAATTATTATCACTAAAATGTATATTCTTTCATTAATATAGCTATATTCTTCAATTTTATTTAAGATATCAGGATTAATATAATCAGAGTTGATAGTGTTATTAAGATATGTATGTATATTAAATAATATATTCACATCAGTACTGCTGTTTATATTATTTATACTAATAACATATCCATCTGCAGTATTGTTTATTTCCGCATTATCTACAGATAAATTTGTAATTGTATTATTTGGACTTAAGTTTATTGTTAAATTATTCAGATAATCAACATTTTCTATATCCATATAATATGAAAAAACATCTGTATTTGTATATCTTTTAATATAATCCATATCTAGTTCATACGTTAACTTTATATTTATGTTCTTATTTGTAATTTTTAAAGCATTTAAAAGCCTTGTATCTAAATTGATATATCCCTTTAATAAATCCATTTCTAACATTGATGAGTAGAAATCATTACTATTGTTTATATAAAGTTTGACATTATTTAAATATTCATACTCTTTAAAAAAATTGTACCTAAGTTCTTTTTTAGAAGACATATCAAACAGTATTACATCTTCGCAAAGTATTTTATTATCTAAAATATTAATATTTATTGTTCTACTATCTATTCCTATTTGTTTCAGTTTTTGATTGTTAGGCGAAGTAGTAAAATCATTTATCAAGAATAAGAATATAAGAATAGCTACTAAAATTATTAATAATGATAATATTATTTTTTTTATTGATTCTTTCATTACTTAACTCCTAGCAATTTTTATTTTTAGACTAACTTATCAAAATTTCTTCTTGAATACAAAATTCTTCTAACTTCCATAGTATTATCTTTTACTGTGTAAAAAATAGTATAATTTTTTACATAAATTCTATAATATGTATTCTTTCTTTTTTTATTTGATATATACTTTTCATAACTTGTTGGATTATAACTTCTTGCTTCTATTTCTTTAATTACTTCACTATAAAAATTTTCCGCAGCAATTCTATTATTTAAATTATTTACAAGATATTTCAAAATATTATTAAATTGGTTAATATATGTAGCAGAATATTTAATTGTATATTTATTATTCGCCATCTATTATCCTCCTAGCCATTTTTTTCATTTCTTCATGTGTATAATATTTTGTATTTGGATCTTCTGCTTCTCTATCAGCTTCATCTAGTGCATTTTCAATATACTCATTATATTCTGCATCACTCATTAATTTTGAATATTTTTCTATACTCATTACTACCATAGAGCCATATCCATTTTTTGTTAAATAAACTGCTTCATCTTCTTTTAAAACTAAGTCCTCGATTTCTGGATATTTATTTCTTAAATCTGATACTGGTCTAATATTAATCATATTGAATCCTCCTTAAAACTTTGCTATCATAATTTTATCATTATTTTATATTATTTTCAATATTTTATGCTAATGTTTTAGATATTTTACAATAAAAAACAAAGTGCTTTAAAACACCTTGCTTCTGTAAATATTTTTATCTTTTATTATTATAATTTTCATATCTGGAAGTTAATCAAATCCACAGGTGTAGATTTTAAAAACTACCAACCATTTTGCAAAGTCTTGTAACTACTAGAATTACACGACTTTGCGTTTTTTATATTTTTATTATTTTTAGCCTGTTTTTTGTATTTGTTCTATTCTAAGTAATTCTTCAATTTTAATAAATTCATCTAGGTTTTCATTAATAGAATTTAATTTTGAAAAATTAAAATATATGTAAATATTTTTATCCTTATCTATCTCTATTTTGTTGATTAATCGATATAAATAAATTTTATTAATTTTTTCTAATTTTAAAAAATCTTCTATTAATTTATCTAATTCCTTTTCTTCTTTTGCTTTGTTTTTATTATCTACTTTTTCTTCTGTTTGACTTAACTTCTGATCTAATTCTTTCTTTTGTTCATTTAATTTTGTTCTTTCAAATTTTAATTTTTGTGAAACTCTAATATAATCTTCTTCTTGCAAAACACCTCTTAATTTATCCATATACATCTTGTCTAAGTTACTATTTATTTCATTTATAGCTTTATTAACTTGTGATAGTTTATTTCTATAACCTTCTCTTATATCCAGAGTTTTGTTTTGATATTTTTCATAAACCCTCGCGAAAATCTCTTTATCTGCATATATTCTGCATATCTTTTTTACAATATCAATAATATGTCTTTCTAATTTTTCATAATTTATGCTTAGTGGGTAGCATCCTCTTTCTTTTGCATCACTACAAGTTATATATGGATGCGCTTTTGAATTTCTTTTAGAGTTTTTCTTTAAAACTATTTGTAATTTTCTTTTGCAATGATAACAGTAAAGTAATCCTCGTAATAAATAGTCATATTTAAGTTTTGTGTTTGTTCCTCTTTTTTCTAAGATACACTGTACTTTTTCAAATGTATCTTTATCAATAATAGGTTCATGTGTATTATTTACTCTTATTTGATTTTGCTTTTCTACAGTTCTTATTTTCTTTACCTTATATGATATAACAGATTTTTTATTTTGCACTGTATTTCCAATATATACTTCATTTCTAAGCATATTACATATAGTTACTTCATTCCAGTTATATCCTGTCTTGTTCTCATCTTGAACGACGCCTGTTTTTCTGTAGCCAGATGGAGATAAATATTTGTTATTATTTAAATAATTTACAATTTCACTACTTCCATGTCCATTTGAATACATATCAAAGATTTTTTCTACAACACTTTTTACTTTT
>CALXCJ010000087.1 GCA_944386775.1 uncultured Clostridia bacterium | reverse complement strand
AATGTTACCGCAATTTACTACGATGAATGTTATAGATGGTCAGGCTGGTCTAATAAGTTATTCTAGTCTGATTTTTTACAGCCTAACCATCGATAACATACTAAACATCATAGTCTTGCTAATCCTATCTGGGGTAACAATTGCGACCCTAACAGGAGATAACGGAATATTAACTAGAGCTGTAGAAGCAAAGGAAAAAACAGAAGAAGCACAAAGAAAAGAGGAATCTGATTTAGAATATATGGATAAATATATAAACAAAGTTGTTAATAATGAAGATCTAGTATTAAATAATGGAACTATATATCCATTAGATGAAAATTCATATAAAACGACATCTTTCCAAGATAATGGAGTAGGAAAAGCAGAATATTCAACAGAGCAAACAGTAAATGCACAAAAATCAATTAAAATAACAAGATATGCAGAAAATGCTAATCCACAAAATTCAAATTGCGTAGTAGGTGTTCCTTTAAATATTAATTTATCTGAAAGTAAAAATCTTGGAATTTGGATATATTGCACAAGTGAAAGTTATAAAAATTTAGACAGTTTAACTATTCAATTTAGATCAACAGATTATGATCCTAAATTTGGATATGGAGAAAATAATTGTCTGTTAGTAAGGAAATATCAATGGGACTTTTCAGTAGGATGGAATTTTATTAATTTATCCATAGATGATTATACAAAGATGGGCGATTTAGATTTATCAAGTATAAAATATTTAATCTTAAGTATGGTAAGTGCAGATAATACAAAAGAAGTTACAATGTATTTTGATAGTGTTGTTGTTGATTATAGAATGAAACCAACCGTATTATTAAATTTTGATTCAGGTAGTGATGTTAACATATATGAAGAAGTATATCCTCTAATAAAAGCAAAGGGATTAGTAGCGACTGCATTCGTTGGAAGTACGGATAATTTCGGTGAGGGAAGAAATATGACTAAAGAACAATACAATGAAATGAAAGCAAATGGATGGAAATTTGGAATGTACGGAGGAATGACAATCAATAGCACAGATGAATATGTAGGACATGATGTTTTAGTAGACGCAAGTTATGAGGAACAATATAAGACATTAAATGATAAAAAAAATTTACTACTAAGTTTTGGATATACGGATTTAGTATCATACTCATGTCCGGCGAATAATACAAGCAGTACAAATATAAAAGTCTTAAGTGACTTAGGATTTAAAATAGTTAGAGCCGGAGGAAATTATTATACTTAGCCATATAAAGAATTGACACAGGGAAAATATTTTCAAATACAAGATAATAATTTAGAAACAATTAAAAATGAAATTGATAGATGTATAAATACTGGATATTGTATTAGTATATTTACACATGGTATTAAATCAGATGATACTGATTATTGTAGTTATGATATATATCAACAAATGTTAGATTATGTAAAAGAAAAAGTAGATGCCGGAGAATTACAAGTGATGACTTATAAAGAATTTTATGAAACTTGTAGTAAAGAACCATAAATGAGATAGGACAAAATTAAGAAAAAACGTAAATGTCCCATATGGGGATTGTCCCCAAATGAGACATTTATCAATTCTCATAATAAATCTCTAACTGTTGAGTAAAAGATGATTCAGTTTTATTCGTATACAAATTCAAATTATTATGTCTCGACAATATTTTACGAACTTCCCAAAGTCCAAGCCCAGAATGATTTTCTTTATGAGAAACACCCTTTAAAAATATTTCATCAACATTCAAATCCTTATCAGCATAACTATTTTCAACAACAACTATATCACGAGACCTATTATTCTCACGTCTAAAAGTAATATTTATAAATTTTTCTTTGCTTTCACTTGCAGCATCTATAGCGTTATCAAGCAAAATACCTAAAATTCTTGCAAGTTCATATATTTTTATTTTTACTTCTGATAAATCCAAAAAGAAATACAAATTTACAGTTATACCTTTAGATTCAGCTTCATAATATTTTGTGGAAAGTAGAGAGAAAATTGCATTATCATTTATAAGATCTGGACTCAATAAATTCAAATTATTAATTTTTCTATTATCAAGATGAAAATCAGAACAAAATTTCTTAAGGCCTACCATATCATTTTTATCTATATATCCTGACATTGAGATATGAATATTGTTTATATCATGTTTAAAAGAACTTAATTCACTATTTAAATCATAAAGAGTTTTATTATAAAGTTCACTAGTTTTTAGTCTTTTCCTAAGTTTAGAATAAAAATGGCACAAAAATAGAGATAAAATTATCAATAAACAAATATATAAAATTAAAATTAAATGGAATACATCAAAACTTGCAAAAGAAAAATTTTCAATTGAAAGAACAATAATTATGATAGTAGAAATAATTGTAAGTATAAATGTATCTACATTACCAATATATAAACTAATTAAATTCAAAAAATTACTTAATAACTCCATAGCTTTTTAATACCTCCGTTAGATTACTTTTATATTTAGGACCGATTTCGCAAAAATCACCATTTGAAAAATAAATTCTTCCTTCAACAAAATCAATATTTTTAATATTGTTAATATTTACCATATAAGATTTATGGCATCTTATAAAATTTTCTGGTAAGGAATCATTTATTTTATTGAAAGAACTATAGGCCTCATAATCATTAAAAGTGGTATGAAAAACAAGTTTCATACCATCTCTTTTAATGTATTCTATAGAATTTTCATCAATAATAGTATTCTTGTTATCAATCTTTAAATATTTCTTTGGTAATCCACTTACATCATCAAATAAGCGCACAATAGTATCTTCTAGCCTTTCCGGAGTGAAGGGCTTTGCTATGTAATCAAAAGTTTTAAATTTATATGCAATCATCGCATATTCTAGGTGACCGGTTGTAAAAATTAAATAAACATTTTTATTTCTTTCTCTTATAATTTGGGCAATCTCCAAGCCGGTTTTATTAGACTTTAGATTTATATCTAAAAATATTACATCAACTTTATGGCTATCTACATAATCTAAGAGTTTGTCTGTATCTTGAGTCATAAATTTTACTTTTGCATCAAAATTATATTTTACAAATATATTATCAAGCATAAGTGATAATCTATTTAAAATGTTTTGATTATCATCACATATAACAAAATTTAACATTAACTTATCCCCCAAAAAAATCAAAATGGAATATAAAAAGATAATAATTTATAAAATTTAAGTAAAATTTATTTCATATTTTAAATTTAAAAGTAATAAAAAAATGATTATAAGTACAAAATAAAAATTTCGACAGAAAAAAATAAATTACCTTATATTTCCAATTGCGATTACAATATATTCCAAAAATTTTATCTTGTCAATACCTAAATTGTAAATTTATCCAGTTGGTAAAAATTGTAACCTAATATAAGGTAAACTAAAAATATGCATTAAAGTATAAAAGATAAAAAAAGGTAAAAAATGGGAAATTGTTGGTTAGAAAATATCAAATTAAAGTGTAGAATAAATTCAAGTGAGTTTGAATTTAAATAAAAGTAGTAAAAAATGATAGTTAACCAAAATGTTGACATAAATAGAAAAATATAATACAATTATTTTATATTATGTATAGTAAATAATTTTTCTAATTAGGAGGTTAAAAGATGCGGAAACTAGAAGTAAGTTTGAAAGAAGTTACAAATCATGCTTTAAGGAAATTTGGAGGAAAATATTATTATTTTGATGAGAAGGGTATTTATAATAGCATTCCAGAAGAAGAGGCAAAAAATATTTTAGATAATGTTTATGAAAGGGTAGATGGTTCTACATTTTATATAATGAAAAGTTATATAAGAAATGTAGAAATGAATGTTTTAATTAGTTCATTAGCTAAATTAAAGCCAGGAGAAAGTTTTGATGAGTTTAAAGAAATTTATCAAAAAATAGAATTTAAGCATAAGGAAAAACTAAAAGGTTTGGAGAGGTTTATTACAAAAATAGATTCACCTAGATTTATTAAAATGCCAGAAAACCAAGAACTTGAAGTCTTTGACTTCATTCATGTTGATGTTTTTGTTGTAACTGAATGGGAGACTGATATTTATAAATATATTCTTGAAAACAAAAAAGAAATAATTTATAGAGTTTTAAAGAAGATTGAAGCTGATAAAAGTTTTAAAAAATATTCTGTTCCAATAAATTTCTTAAAGCTAGCAAACATTACTTATAGTAAAAGACTAAATTTTATTAGATTTGTCTTTGAATTAAAAGAATTGAAAAACAACCATGGATAAGCATGGTTGTTTTTTTAGTACTATAAAAAATTTTTTTTAAAATTTGTCCCATTTTTATATTTTATATTAGAGATGTTAAGAATTAGTATCTCTTTTTTAATAAAATAAAAACTTTTAAAGTGATACAAAATATAGTAATTTCAGGAAAATTATGCTATACTAATAATAGTATATAAAAAACTTGATTTTAATAAAACAACGGACAAGCAATTTAAATAAATTTGATTAATTAATAATAAAGTTAGAAAGAATGGAGAGTGAAAGTAATGGTGTATGAATTTGCTAAATATCCTGATGAAACATTAGTTGTATTCTCAGATATTAGAAAAAAAGATAATGGAGAAGAATATATAAGGGTTTCTTTTGAAAGACCAACAGAAAATGGTTTTGATACTGTGGTTTTTGAACTTCCAAGTTATGAGATAGTAGAGCA
>CALXCJ010000086.1 GCA_944386775.1 uncultured Clostridia bacterium | reverse complement strand
GACCTTCAAAAAATTTTCACATAATCTTGTAAGATTAGTATGGAAAATTTTTTGAAGGTCCGTCCCCATATTCCCGGCAAA
The DNA here is from genome assembly GCA_944386775.1 of uncultured Clostridia bacterium. Classification (GTDB taxonomy): domain Bacteria; phylum Bacillota; class Clostridia; order TANB77; family CAG-508; genus CAG-269. Next base: position 4,721 of record CALXCJ010000086.1, on the reverse strand, counting down.
ACGGGATTTTAAAGACCGTCCCTTCTTCCCGGCATTTTATTATTTATATGTTTCTATTATTTCTATTTTAGATTTACCTTGTTTTATACTATCATTTGCTTTCACTTTTAGAATAACATCATATGTATCTTTTAATTTAATAACATTTTCTTTTTTATGTCCAATCACATTATTAACATCTATTGGATTTACACTTATTTCTACTTTTTTCACTTTTACATTTAATTTTTTTATTTTATCTACTATTGCATCATACCACATTGCTGATTCTACTAGTTGCCTAAAGGCTGGGTGAAATGGTCCTGCTACTACTTCACTTTTTAGAGTGCCTGGTTTTGAGATTTCATCTGTGTTTTGCAAGCCTACTCTTATTATATCTATGTTTTTGTCTGCAAACATTCGAACTAGGATTTTGCAGATTTCTATTGCTTGTACTACTGTTAGTGGTTCATATATTTTGTCTTTATATTCTTTTTCAAGTTTTGTGCCTTTTATTACTAAAACTGGGTATATTCTTATCATTTTTGGTTTTAGTTTTATTAATGATTTTGCTGTGTTTATTTCATCTATTCTTGTACTTTCTGGAAGCCCTACCATCATTTGATGTCCTAATGTGAAACCATGTCTTTTTATAAGTTTTGATGCTTTTTTTACATCTTGAAATGTGTGCCCTCTTTCTATCCTTTTTAAGATATAGTCATTTGCAGATTGCACACCAAGTTCTATTGTTTTTACTTTGTATTTTTTTAGCCTTTTTAGTATTTCTTTGTTTATATAATCTGGTCTTGTTGATATTCTTATGCTTTCTACTTTTCCTTGCTTTATATATTCATATGCTGTTTGTAATAATTCTTCTTGTTTTTCTACTTCTATTCCTGTAAAGCTTCCTCCAAAGAATGCGATTTCTTTTTCTGCTTCTTTATCTTTTATGTTTTCTAGGTAATTATCTACAATTTTTATTACGTCTTCTTTTGTGATGTTTTTCTTTTGCCCACTTATTGATTTTTGGTTGCAAAATATGCAGTCATTTGGACAACCTAAGTGTGGGACAAAGACTGGGATTACATATTTTCCTTTCAATAGATACACCTCTTTTCTTTGCGGTTTTATTTATACTGTCTATTTTTTCCTTTAATCTATTTAGTATTTTAATTTGTTTTAACTTATTTTAAGTTTAAAGTTTCTAAAGCTTTTTTTGCTGCTTCCATTTGGGCTTGTTTTTTGCTTTTCCCTATTCCTGTTGCTAGTATTTTTCCATTTAATTTGACTTCTGCTTCGAATGTTTTGTCATGGTCTGGTCCACTTTCTTTTATTATTTCATATTCTATTTTTACTTCTCCGTTTTCTTGAAGTTTTTCTTGCAGAATTGTTTTGTGGTCTTTGTAGCCTACATTTTTTGTTGCATTTTCTATAGCCTTGCTTAAATTTTTTTCTATAAATATTCTTGCTGGCTCTATTCCACCATCTAGGTATATTGCAGCAATTACTGCTTCTACACTATCTGCCATTATTGCTGGTTTTTCGTTTCCTTTTACTTGTTTTTCTGAATTTCCTACCATTAAGTATTTGCTAAAATTGTGTTTTTGTGCTATTTTATGTAGGCTTTTTTCGCATACGACTTCTGCTCTTACTTTTGTCATTTCGCCTTCTTTTAGGTTTTGATAATTTTTATATAAATAATCACTTGATATAAACTCTAAAATACTGTCTCCTAAGAATTCCAATTTTTCATTACTATTTATATTGTGTTCATATGCGTATGATGTGTGTGTTAGTGCTGTTTTTATTAAATCCTTATTTTTAAAAATATATCCTATATCATTTTCTAATTCGTTAAAATTCATCTTTTATCACCTTATACAAAAAAATCCTTATTTTGTTACATTTTCTCCTATTATATAACATTTTACAGAATTTGCAAGCAAATTTTCTAAAAAATATATAGACAAGTTTTAGTTGTTATTATATAATAATTATGTAGAATTATAAAGAAAGGGGTATACAAATGATAGATGATAAAGATTATGCAAATCAAATTTCAGGAAGAAAATTAACTGATGTTTTCAAAGAACTTGAACAAGTAAGAAAGTACTACGAAAATGAAAATTTAATGGAACAGGCTAAAAAGAAAAATTCTTTTTCTAAAAATGCAACAAAAAATTATTTTTCTGGAAATGTAAAAGAAAGCTATTCTTCTGAAAATACAAATAAAAATTATTTTTCTGGAAATACAAAAAAAGCCAAAAAACCATTTACATATAAAAAAGCAATTTCTATATCAAGTATTGTACTATTTATACTTATTTTAATAGCTGTACTTGTGGTATCTTTTGCAAATTCAACACTTGCAAAAAACTCTTTAGCATCTTCAGATGTAATAACTTACGATAATTCAAACCTAGATATTGAAATAAATAGACACCGATTAAATGCAAATAATATAATTACTGCAAATGCTGCATTAGAAACTATAAAAGAACAAGTAGTTGAAGAAAGAGATATACCTTTCGAAATAGTTAGGCAAGAAGCAAGTTACCTTCCTAAAGGTGAAGAAAAAACTATACAAGAAGGTGAAGTTGGAAAAAAGAATGTAACTGTTGTAAAAACATATGAAAATGGTGAATTTGTAGAAGAAACGATTTTAAATGAAGAAAAAACATTAGACTACCTTCCACAAATTATAACAGTAGGTACATCAGAATTTTTATATAAATTGCAAGCACATATTGGAGATACTTTATACCTTAATAAAGATTCTATTTTAACAGAAGAACCTGATTCTTCAAGTACAGAGGTTGCAGAAATTGAGCAATACTTAGATGTAAAACTTTTAGAATTACCAAGTGAAGACTGGTGCAAGGTATCTTATGATTCTGTTGAAGGATACATACCTTCTAGCACTTTAACATCTGCTAAAGTAACTCCAAGTATTGTTAATAAAAATAGAATTAAAAAGATTTTAGATAAAGTTGATATTAACATGTACTTAAACACTCCAAGTGGACTTACTTTAGATGATTACAAAAAAATATTTAAAAACCTACCTCAAGATGTAAACGATATTTTTGAAGACAATGCAGCTATATTTTATGAAGTAGAACAAAAATATAAAATAAATGGTATATTTTTAGCATCTTTAGGTATACACGAAAGTCAATGGGGAACTTCTGAAATATCAAAAGATAAAAAGAATTTATTTGGATATGGAGCATATGATAGCACACCTTATGACTCATCTTATGAATTTGAAACATATGAAGAAGGAATAGACTTGGTTGCAAGAGTTCTTACAAAATATTACTTAAATCCAGCAGGAACTAAAATATATAATAATGAAACAGCTGTTGCAACATATTATAATGGATCTAGACTTGAAGATGTAAATATACGCTATGCAAGTGATGAAGGTTGGCATGAAAAAGTCTTTAAATATATGGAATATTTATATAATAGACTAAAATGATGTTTTTATGAAATCTAGGAATAATAAGCAAAACTTTAACTGATTTTGATATTTATATAAAACTACCACTATTATTACAATAGGTTTATAGGTACATCCTTTACAAAAAACCTAAATTATTATACAAGGAATGAAATTTAGTATGAAAGATTTTCTTTCATACCTACAGTTACCTTGGAAAGGAATGGAATTTGATATGAAAAAAATTAAAATAAAACATGAAAAAACATTTCTTGCCATTCTTATAATTCTATTAATATTTTTAGCTTTTTGTTATGCAAGTATAGCTTATTCATATTATGCTAGAGACGAGTTTTTTAAATCATCTTTAAGAATTGCAAACCAAAATCAAAATTCCGTTTTTAGAATAAGTAAAATATTATTATACAGCAGTGCAAATGCTATTGATAATAGTGATAACAAGTCTTTGCAAAACTTAGATATATGCCAATATACAGATATTGCAATTTCAATAGACAATACTGCTTATATCCAAGATTTAACAACAACAAATACTATTCAAGAATTATATATAGATAATATTAATATTAAAACTAATTCTGATATGGGTAACCAGATTTTAAATTATAAAAACTTAAATAATTTTGCAAATTTTGAAGATCTTTCTAGCCCAGAAGATGGAAAAATTAATTTTAATATTATAAACACAAATGAACAAAATGAAACAGCAGATTATAATTTGCCAACATTTTATGCAGATTGCTCAAACCCTTTATCTTTAGGTTATTTAAATAAGGATATTGTTAAAGGTTTTTCTGTAAATGACCAAGTTAACTCTTTAGTTTTTAATGGTAAATTATTGCAAGCTGCTAACGTTAATTTAGATGAAATTAGCTATACTTTAAGCTTTGACATACATATTAAAAATTATGATAATGATACTTTTGTTTACCACGCAAGTATAAATGGAAATTTAAATAATGATTCTGGTGGACTTTATAATGGATATTTATATCAAGGTAAAAATAGTACTTCTGGTAGTGAATATGACTTTTTTAAGGAAGTTAGTTAAAGTTTAATTTATTTAGAGTTTTATTTACGTTTTTAATAGATTAGGTAAATTGAGTAATTTTTGATGAATTTAAATATAGTTTTTAAATAGCCCTATTTTATTTATAATAGTGGCTATTTTTTGTGATTATAGGTGATTTTTTTTGTGATGTTAGTGTAAAATTAATGTAGGCAAAATATAAAAATGCCTACATAATTTTTTCAAAAAAATATTGAAAAAACATAG
>CALXCJ010000085.1 GCA_944386775.1 uncultured Clostridia bacterium | reverse complement strand
ATAAAGTGTTGAAAGCAATGCGTTTAAAGGATTAGAAAAAAAGATAAAAAAATTGCCTACATTTACTTGACACATACAACAAAAAAATAAAAGAAAACAGACATTGACAAACCCAAACAAAAATTTTATAATAACCTCAAGGTGATAATATGAAACGTCAAATACTACACATAGATGTAAACAACGCCTTCCTAAGTTGGACAGCAATCGACATGCTAAAAAAAGGAAGCAAAATAGATATAAGAGAAATCCCAGCAGTAATAGGAGGAGACGAAACCAAAAGATCAGGCATAGTACTTGCAAAAAGTATGAAAGCAAAAGAATGTGGAGTAGTAACTGCAGAAACTATATACCAAGCAAGGCAAAAATGTCCAGGACTCAAAGTATTCCCATCAAACTTCAAAATATATAGAGAATACTCAAATAAAATGTACGAACTATTGCTACAATACACAGACAAAATAGAAAGATTTAGTATAGACGAATGTTTCCTAGACATGACAAATTACCTAAAAGGAAAAACACTCCTAGAAACAGGAAAAGAAATAGGAAAAAGAATAAAAGAAGAACTAGAATTTACCGTAAATGTAGGAGTAGCACACAATAAGCTACTTGCCAAAATGGCATCAGACTTCACAAAACCAGACAAAGTCCATACTCTATTTGAAGAAGAAATACCACAAAAAATGTGGCCACTTCCAGTCTCAGAACTATTTATGCTTGGAAAAAGAACAGTTCCCAAACTACACAATATGCAAATAAGAACAATAGGAGACCTTGCCAAAACCAATAAAGAACTACTTGCCAAAAAATTTGGAAAACACGGTGTAATGATGTGGGAATATGCAAATGGAATAGACAATTCAGAAGTAAAATACATAAAAGAAAAACCAAAAGGAATAGGAAACTCAGTAACTCTGCCACAAGATATATCAAACTTAGAAAAACTAGAAGAAATACTACTTGCAATAACAGAACAAGTAACATACAGGCTAAGGAAATACAATATGTATGCAAGCACAGTAAATGTACAACTAAGAAACAAAGACTTCAAAGATTTCACACACCAAAAAAAGCTTACATCACCAACATCAAGCACCAAAATAATATACCAAGAAGCCAAAATCTTATTAAACCAAATGTACATAAAAGGAATGCCAATAAGACTAGTAGGAATGAGAGTAGATGGCTTGAAAGACACAAAACAAGACCAAATATCACTATTTGACAACATACAAACAAAAGAAACAAAAGACATAAAAAAACAAGAAAACTTAGACAAAACAATAGACAAACTAAAAGAAAAATATGGCTATAACTTAATAACAAGAGCAACAAATCTAGAACTAGATGGCACAATAGAATTTAAAAAACACTAATATTAGAAGAATGTCCCAATTGGGAGACAGTTCCTAATTGGGACAAAAATGCAAAAAAAGCAAAAAGTCTTCAAAAGAACTGTCCTAAAATGTGATAAAATTACAAAATGACAAATGAAAAAATGCCTATGTGGCATTTTTTAAATAATTAATCAAATAATATTTAATATCAAAATAACTAACTTCCTCCGGCAACAATTCTTTAATCGGCTTCAATTTTTCAGTACCAACTTTTTCAATTGCAGAAAAAATCTGATCTTTATATTCTGGGTGAATGTAACCATCTAAATTAATATCAAAATTTTCTTTATAGCACTCCAATAAATGGTTTTCAATGGTTTGCCTTACTAGATTCCTTTGCTTTGCAATTTCATCAATACTTAAACCTTGAATATATAAATTGTAAGAAATTTGTTTTGTATCTTCCTTTTTTACTTTGCGAATCCCTGAATTTACTTTGTCCAAATTACTAATTTGTGTATTACCAGTATGCTTTATATTTTTGTCTAATGTATCTTTACTTAAGCTATCTTTTTTTAATCTATCTTTACTTAATATATCTTGCTTTAAGCGTATTTCAGAAATATTAATGTTATTTTTATTTACATATTCATTTATAACACTTAAAAATCTTTCCCCATATTCCTTAAACTTATATTCACCCACTCCACTAATTCCAAGCATTTCGTCTTGTGTTGTTGGATATATACTTGCCATTTTCTTTAATGTTATATCTGCAAATATAATAAATGGTGGTAGATTGTAACTCCTAGAAAGTTCCATTCTAAGATTCCTCAAAATATTAAATAACTCATTATCAAAATCAAATTCTTGAGAAGTAGAATTAGCATTAGCATTAGAATTAGAATTAGTATTAGTATTAGTATTAACATTAACATTAACATTAGCACTAGCATTAGCACTAGTATTAGCATTAACACTAGCATTAAAATTAGAATCACTATTGCGACTATTATTATTTATATTACCATATAACTTATCATCAATCCTCTCTATTTTACGTTTTATACAAACAGATTTATTCTTAAACAACACATCATAAGTACTATTATTTAAAGCTAAAATAGGGTATTTATCACCTACATATTTTAAATAATTTTCAGTCACAAGATATGAAATAAGATCTTTAATAGTATCTTTAGAGTAATAATCCATAATACCATATGTAGATAAACTATCAAAATGTAAAGCCCTAATTTTAGATGTATTACATCCTTTTAAAACATCTGTAACTAAACTCAAACCATAACGTTCATTCATTCTTTTAATGCAAGATAAAATTTTTTTACTATCTTCCGTAATATCAGTTATTTCTGTCTTGGACGTACAATTACTGCAATTGCCACAGCTATCAAAATCAGGTGTTTCACCAAAATATTCTAAAATATACTTCCTTAAACATTTATCTGTATTACAGTAGCGGACCATTTCGTTTAATTTTTCATATTCTCTAGAATGATTAGTCTTAGCCATATTAGCAGATGTTGTTTGTTCAATTAAAAGTTTATTTGTTACAATATCAGAACGTTTAAAAAGTAAAATACACTCAGATTTATCCCCATCTCTTCCGGCACGGCCAGCTTCTTGGTAATAACTTTCTAAATCTTTCGGCATATTAAAATGTATAACATAACGAATATTTGATTTATCAATACCCATTCCAAATGCATTAGTTGCAATCATAATTGTAGTTTTATCATATACAAAATCATTTTGATTTTTAGTACGTTCCTTTTCTGAGAGTCCTGCATGGTATCTGCTAACTTTTAAGTTAAGAGATAATAAATCAGAATATAGCCTGTCAACAGTTTTTCGTGTTAGACAATATATAATTCCAGATTTATCAGAATTTGCTTTTACATAATCTTCTACAAATTCCACCCTATTTTCTACATCTTTGACAATAAATGATAAATTAGCTCTATCAAACCCTGTGGTTAGTTCAAATGGATTTTCTAGGTGTAAAAGGTTAATTATATCTTTTTTTACATTTTCAGTTGCAGTGGCGGTAAAAGCTGTTACAATTGGTCTTGTTTTTAAGTTTAATATAACATTTGCAATTTCTGTATAGCTCGGTCTAAAGTCATGTCCCCATCTAGAAACGCAGTGAGCTTCATCTATTGCTATCATTGATAATTTCAAATGTGATAAAAGATTTGTAAAGCTTTCAAGTAATAATCTTTCAGGTGCAATATATATGATTTTATACATATTGTGTGAAATATTTTCAATAGTTTGCATATAGTCTTTGGAAGATAAGGAACTATTTATATATGTTGAGGGGATTCCAACTTGATTTAAAGAATCAACTTGGTCTTTCATAAGTGAAATTAGTGGGGAGATGACAATTGTTATGCCTTCAAAAATAATAGCAGGGATTTGGTAACAAATGGATTTTCCAGCACCTGTAGGCATAATTGCAAGTGCATCTTTACCATTTAATATATTTGAAATAATTGCTTCTTGACCTTTTCTAAATGTATCATAACCAAAATGTTTTTTTAGTAGCTTATTTGCAAGTTCTAGTTTTGAAATGTTTTTCAACCTTCTTTCTGTGATTGGTTTTTATATATTTTGTATATTAACATAAAACACAAAAAAAATCAATGGTTATTTATAAATTGGTTATAATTGGTCATATTGTAACATTATAATTAAGTTTATAACTTAATTACATTAAATATAACATTACTATAATTAAAAATCAATATGTTATAACTGTAAAATTTGTAATTTTTTGCTAGAATACGAATTTTATTGTCGAAACAATTATTAGCTTAATTAATTTATTTATCTTTAATTATTTTTTTGTGCTTAAAACGCCGAGAACTAAGCTTTTTTAAGATTTTATTAATTATAATTAAGTTATAAACTTAATTATAATTAATAAAAATGGAGATAAAAAAGATGAAAAACAAACGAATAAACATATTAAAAAACAAAGAACAAGGCTCAATAACACTATTTACAATAATATCAATAATATTTTTCTTAATCATATCAATAGGAGTGTATATAAACATCAGCAACAAATCCACAATACAAGTTTCGGAAGTTTCAAAAATAAAAAGTGAATACCAAATAAGCAAAGAACAAATGGATGAGAAATATGAAGAAGTAATAGAAAATGTAAGTGATAAAGTAATAATCACAATGAAAAAAGAATCAGATAACTCTGAATATATATCAGGAATGTGGACAAATGATACAGTAAAAGTAACAATAGAATTCCCAGATTATGTACCAGATAATGAGAAAATAATATATATAAATGGTAAAGAAACAAAATATGAAGAAGAGCTAATAATAGATGAAACAACCACAATAAAAGTTAATTTTAATGGAAAAGAGCAAAATGTGCAAATAAACATAGATAAAGTTCTTCCAAAAGTAACAATAGCAGCAGACAAAACATCGCCAACAAATGCAAGTAGCATAAAATACACATTTACATTTAGTGAAGA
>CALXCJ010000084.1 GCA_944386775.1 uncultured Clostridia bacterium | reverse complement strand
TTAGTCATAACAGTGATTATACTATTAATCTTAGCAGGAGTTGCAATTGCAACACTAACCGGACCAAACGGAATTATTACAAATGCACTAAAAGCTAAAAACAATACAGAGATGGCAGAAATAAAAGAAACAGCCGAATTGGTAAAACAAGAAATGCTTATAAACGCTAAAGGAGACAATGTAGAAAGAAATGATCTAGTTGAAAAAATAACTAATAAATTAGATGGGATACAAGAAGAGTATTCTTCAATAGTTAAAGACGGGAAATATGTAGTTAAGGTTGATGAAAATTTAAAAATATCAGTAGAAGAGTATACAGGAAAATATTTAGAAGACGGAGAATTAGGAATTATATTAACATATACTCCAATAGAAAACGAAGTAGAGGCAGTCAAAATAAATATTGAAGTACGAATAGGAGGTATGCAAACATATGAATATTATGCACAGGAAATCTTAAAAAATAAAACTCAAGAGGAAAAAGAACAATATTTTATTGAATATAACAGTACATATATGGAAATTTATTATCCAGAATATGAAGTGAATTTGGAAAATATTTTGAAATATTGGTATAATAACAATTATGAAACCCTAGAAGAATTATATACAGCTTATGGATATGAAACATTAGAAGAATATCTAATAGCTTTAAAAATGGTAGAAAGAGATGCTTTTCCAAATGCAAATATAGTAGTAACATTACCAGATGGAACAACATCTAATAGAAGTTTATTATATCCAACAACATCATATACAGTATATAATAATGAAACATATACAATAAAAGCAGTGTATGAAGATCAAACAAAAGATGAATCAATAGAAATAACAAACATAAAAGATAAAATTACATATGATTTACCTCAAGAAGATCAAAACACATACACAATAAGTTATGTAGAAGATTTAGTAGGTCTATCATTAAACGTAAATAATGGAATAAATAGCTATAAAGGAAAAACAATAAAATTATTAAATAATATAGATTTTTCTGATGATAATTCATATAAAAACCCAAATGATACATCATTAGGAGATATAAATAATGACGGAAAAGTAGAATCAATAAAAACAGAGGTAACAACAGGTAAAGGGTTTACCCCAATTGGTTTAGGGTACAAATATGATAGCGTAAATCAAATATCTATTACTAAATATTTTTATGGGATTTTCGATGGAAATAATAAAACAATTAGTAATTTATATATACAAAATAATGAAGTAAATGATGAAACAAGCGAATATATAGGTTTATTTGGATATATTTTAGGAGCAGAAATAAAAAACTTAAATGTAGAAGGAAATATAAACGTAGATAAATCACTAAAAAATCAAGGAACAGTATATATAGGAGGAATAGTTGCTGATTCAGTAAATGGAAAAATAGAAGGATGTAATAGTTATGTGAATATAACATTATCTACAAATTGTCAAAGTTATACGGGAGGAATTGCAGGATATAATGGAAATTCTCGATTAGTGAAATATTGCAATAATTATGGAAATATAGTAACTCATTATGGCAAAACAGTAATGGATGTATATACAGGAGGAATAGCAGGATATAACTGGGGAACTATAAGTTTATGTAATAATTATAGTGATGTAAAAATGAGTAGTGATATAGATGCAACAGCCGAAAGACCATATATAGGAGGAATATGTGGATATAATTCGAAAGCAATAGAAAAATGTTCAAATAGTGGTAATATTTCAAACGTAGGAAAAGGAATGTATATATATGTAGCAGGGATAGCGGGAATGAATTGTTATAGTGGATCTGATGTATATATTAATCAATGCTTTAATAGTGGAACAATATTAAACGAAGGAGAAACAATAGATGAAAAAGAAGGAAGTTGTCAGGCAGGAGGAATAGCTGCTTCCAACACAGGTTCAGGAGGTGCAACAGTCCGAAATTCTTATAATACAGGAACAATAATAAATAATGCAAAAAATAATCTTTTTATAGGAGGAATAGCATCATTTAATGCCTCAAAATCAAAAGTAATAAATTCATATAATGTAGGTAATCTTCTATATGATAAAGAATTAAAATACGGAGGAGCAGTTGTAGGAAATGATTATGGAAAAACAATACAAAACTGTTATTACTTACAAGGAGTTTATCCTCAAGGAACAGGCAGAGGAGAAATCGGAACAACAGTAAAGACAGAAAGTCAAATGAAAACACAAGAATTTGTAACAGCACTACAAGGAGAAGAAACAGAAACAATATGGAAAATTGTAGAAGGACAAAATGAAGGATATCCAATTTTAAACTGGCAAAAATAATAAGACAGTATATATAAGTTAGTTACTTATAACTAACTCCCAAATAACAAACTACCCAAGACCTGTCCCAAATTAACCAAAAATGGTCACGAGGGACCTGTCCCAGAATAACCAAAATAACCAAAATAACCAAAAATGGTCACTTATGACCCGGTCACAATTAACCAAAAATGGTTAACCATGACCAGGTCACAAGTGACCATTTTTATTAAACTATCCGCAAAACACAATTCCCCAAAAAAATTTCCCCAAAACCTTTAAAAAAACAAAAAAATAGTATACAATAGAACAAAACGAAAAAAAGGGAGTAAAATATGGTAAAAAAATGGCAAATTTGTAATACTGATGAAGAAAAAATAGACGAAATATCAAAAAAATATCAAATAAACAAACTACTTGCAACAATACTAGTAAACAGAAATATAACAGAAGAAAAGCAAGTACTAAAATTCTTAAAACCAACAAGACAAGACTTTTACAACCCATTCCTAATGCCAGATATGGAAATAGCAACAGATAGAATTATAGAAGCAATAAACAAAAAGCAAAAAATAATTATATATGGCGATTATGATGCAGACGGAATAACAAGTATAACAGTTCTAAAAAGTTTTCTAAAAAATCAAAAATTAGATGTACACACATACATTCCCAACAGATTAAAAGAAGGATATGGCCTAAATAAACCAGCAATTAAGAAAATAGCAGATGAAAAATATGACTTAATGATAACAGTAGATTGTGGAATTTCTGGCATAGAAGAAGTAGAGTATGCAAATAGTTTAGGTCTAGAAACCTTAATTACAGACCACCACGAAGTAGGAGATATTTTGCCAAATGCTATAGCAGTTGTAGATGCAAAAAGAAAAGATAATAAATATCCTTGTCGTGATTTAGCAGGAGTTGGTGTGGTTTTTAAACTAATTCAAGGTTTATCTATAAAATTAGGTTTAAAAGAAGAAGAATATCTAAAATATCTAGATATAGTAAGTGTAGGTACAATTTCAGACATAGTACCATTAGTTGATGAAAATAGAGTAATTGCAAAACTAGGTTTAATGCTTGTAAACCAAACAAAAAACTTAGGGCTTAAATCACTTTTAATATCATCTGGATACAAAAAAGTAGACTCAACTACAATATCATTTGGTGTAGCCCCAAGAATAAATGCATGTGGAAGAATGGGACATGCAGAAGAAGCACTAAAACTATTTTTATCAAATAATATAAATGAAGTAACAGAACTTACAAAAAGGCTAAATGAATATAATCTAAAAAGGCAAGAAATAGAAAAAAACATCTATGAAGAAGCACTTTGGCAAATAAACCAAAAACATCTAGATAAAAATGATACAATAGTAGTTGCAGGCGAAAATTGGCACCATGGTGTAATTGGAATAGTGGCATCAAAAATTACTGAACTATACTTCAAACCAAGTATATTACTATGTTATGAGGAAGACCTAGCAAAAGGTTCAGGAAGAAGCATACCAGGATTTGATTTATATGATGCACTAACAAAATGTGCAGGAAGTATCTACAAATTTGGTGGACACAGTATGGCAATAGGGATAACAATAAAAAGAGATAACTTTGAAGAATTTAGCAAAAAAATAGAAAAAGTAGCACAAGATGAACATATACAAGATATAGTTCCAATAATAAACATAGAAGGAAAAATAAACTTAAATGAAATAAATAAAGAAATGGTAAAAACAATAAAAGAATTAGAACCATTTGGAGAAGGAAATAAAACACCAATATTTGTATTCAAAAACCTAAAAGTAGATTCAATAAGAGCATTATCAGAAGGAAAACACCTAAAATTAACACTAAAAGATGGAAACACTATAGTAAGTGCCATCGGATTTAACTTAGGAAACCTAGCAGAAGAATACAAAATAGGAGACAAAATAGATGTAGCAGGAGTACTTGAAATTAATACATTCGGTGGAGAAGATAGCATACAAATAAATATAAAAGACATAATGAAAACAATATAAATAAAAAGGGAGTGGAAAAAAGTGTCAGAAGAAAAACCAATAACAATACAAGATGTAATACAAAAAAGAAAAGAACATTCAAGAAGAGTAGATACAAAGCTAATAATGAAAGCATACAATCTAGCAGAAGAAAAACATAAAGACCAAAAAAGAGGATCAGGAGAGCCTTATATAATACACCCTTTAAATGTAGCATATATTCTAGCAGACACAGGCCTTGATGACAGCACAATTGCAGCAGCATTATTACATGACATAGTAGAAGATACAGATGTAACAGACGAAGACCTAAGGAAAGAATTTGGAGACGAAATAGCAGACATGGTAGCAGGTGTTACAAAACTTGGGGAAGTACAACTTTTTTCTGCTCAAGAAAGGCAAGCTGAAGACTACAGAAAAATGTTTCTAGCAATGGGAAAAGACATAAGAGTAATATTAATTAAACTTGCAGATAGACTACATAACATGAGAACTCTAAAATACCTAAAAAGAGACAGACAAATTGCAAATGCAAAAGAAACCATGGAAATATATGCACCACTTGCAAACCGTTTAGGTCTATATTCAATGAAATGGGAACTAGAAGACCTAGGTTTTAAATACCTATACCCAGAAGAATTCCACGAGCTAGTAGAAGGAATA
>CALXCJ010000083.1 GCA_944386775.1 uncultured Clostridia bacterium | reverse complement strand
AACTTCACTAGATTTAGGAAGTATTTTTAAAACAGTTCCTTTTTTTTTTTATTAAGAAACTAAGTATTCTTGGTTTATGCTTATGTCGTTTAAAGTTAAATTGTTTTGGTTATTTAAATTACTGGTTTTAGATATATTTACATTATCTTTAGATGCACTTGCAATATTTTCAGATAAATTTTTTATATCAGAGTTTAGTTTATTCCTTATGTTATTTAAATCTTTAGAATTTGAGGAACTATTTATTTCTTTAATTATGTTATTTGCTTCATCTTTTGCATTTAACAATATATTACGTGCTTCAATTTTAGCATTTTTTATTATATTTTGTTTTTCTATATATAGATTTTTATTATCATTTTCAAGATTACTACGTAATTTTTCTATTTCAGATAATTTTTTTGAAATTTCTTCTTTTTCTTGTTCAATTTTTAATTTATTGTCATATATATTTTTTAGTAATTCTTCAAAATCAATATTTTGGCTATCTAAGTGTGTTTTTGCATTTTCTATAATTTTATTATCTAATCCAAGTTTCTTGCTAATTTCAAAAGCATTACTTTTTCCGTGGAACACCAATTAGTAATTTATATGTAGGGCTTAATGTATTTAAATCAAATTCAACAGAGGCATTTTCAAAGTTTTTATTGATTAGTGCATATTTTTTTAGTTCTTGGTAGTGTGTTGTTGCAACTGTTAGGGTGTCCATAGTATTTAAATAATCTAAAATGCTTGTTGCAAGTGCTGCTCCTTCTACAGGGTCAGTTCCAGAACATAATTCATCAACAAGTACTAGAGAATTTTTAGTACTGTTTTTAATAATATCTATAATATTTAGCATATGTGATGAAAAAGTACTAAGTGAATTTAGAATACTTTGGTTATCCCCAATATCTGCAAAAATATTGTCAAACACAAATATAGAAGAAGTATTATCAGCAGGAATATTTAAACCACTACAAGCCATACAAATTAACAGTCCAACAGTTTTTAATGCGACAGTCTTACCTCCAGTATTAGGACCTGTTATTACTAAAATTTTATAATCTTTTCCAAGTGAAATGTTTATTGGAACTGCTTTTTCTTTAGCAATTAAAGGGTGCCAGGCATTATTTAAAGTAATAAATTTTTCTGTATTTATTTTAGGTGTTGAACCATTTATTGCTTTTGAATATTTAGCCTTTGCAAATATAAAGTCTAAGTTTTTTATTAAATCTATATCTGAAATTAACTCATCTACATATGGATAAAATAATTTGCTAAGATTTTCGAGAATTTTTTCTATTTCAATATGTTCTTCAATTTTTAGATTGTTTAGTTTATTATTTAGTTCAAAAACAGAAATAGGCTCTATAAAAACTGTGGCACCAGAACTAGACATGTCATGGACAAAGCCTTTTATTTGTGATCTATATTCTTCTTTTACAGGTATTACATATCTGTCGTTTCTTATTGTTACAACATTGTCTTGCAGATATTTTGAGTTAGTAGAAGAATGAATAATAGTATTTAATTTATCTTTTATTTCTTGGATAGTATTTAATATGTTTTTTCTAATATTTTTTAAAGTATTAGAAGCTTCATCTGTTATTAAAAAATCATTAGAAATACTTTTAAAAATTTTTTCAGTTATACTTTGGTTTGTATAAAGTTTAGAAAAATAACTTTCTAAAATAGGGAAGTCCATTGGATTTATATGGTCTACATAAAAGTATGCTTTTAAATTTTTACAAGTGTCAAGAATATTTGCAAGCTGAAATAGTTTTTGTGCAGATAGTATTCCATATGTTTTTAGAATGGCAATAGTATCTGAGATGTCTCCTATATCTGAAATAGGAGGGGTGTTACATCTGTATATTAAATTTACTCCTTCTTCTGTTTCGGAAAGTAATTTTTTTACTGTGCGAGTATCAGTAGAAGGTAGGAGGGTTAAACATAAGTTTTTGGCAAGGTCTGTTGTGCAGTAGGTTGATAGGGTTTTTAGTATTATATTGTATTCTAATTTTTCTAGATATTTTTGGGTCATAGGTTGATCGATTCCTTTCTTGGGTGGGATTATTTTGTACTAATATTATAGCATTATTTTTTTGGTTTTACTATAAGTTTAAAAGATATTTTAAAAGGTTTCTAAAAAATGAATTTTTGAAAAAATTTGACATATAATAAAAATAATGTTATAATAACATTAGCTTAAGCAAAGAGAGAGTTCATAAGAACACTTGTACACAGATGTGTTGACCACACATCTTTTTTTATGCTAAAAGTGTAAAAAAAAGACGGTTGACCAGACCGTCTTTGACTAGTTTGTGCTAGTCTTGAGAGTTTTGACTATCTTCTTGGTTATCATTACTAAATAATAATAAAACAATTAGACGCCAAATTAGTTCATAAGATGACACTATATGTACACCTCCTAAGATTTCCTTTATGAAAAGGATGAGTTCATTATACTTTATTTTTCTAATAAAAAAAATATCATATTAAGATTTATTATTTTTTATATTTGCGTTATTATGCCACTTGCAATTCTATTCCTGTATTCAAGATTTCTTCCATTATGCCTTTTGGGTTGTTATATTCTTCTACACTAAATGGAATTGTTTGAATATCAGCTTTTAATATATTAGCCTTGCATAATAATAATGTCATATTTTCAATGCACTCCTCTTCTTTAAAATTTGGAGAAATAATTGCTAAATCAATATCACTATCTGCCCTATATGTTCCTTTAGCATATGAGCCAAATAAAATTACTTTTTCTACTACTATGTTTTCCTCTTTTAATAATTTAATGAATTTTTCAATTATTTCGATTATGTTTGAAGGGATTTTAGCCATACAAATGCCTCCTTTGATTTATTTAATAATTCTTTACTAGATTTATTATCTAAGTCTTTTGAAATTTTTTGTTTATATACATCATATCTACCTATGATATAGAATGATGTTAAAGTTGCAAATAAAGTTTCATATTTTTTATAATCATTTGAATTTGTGACTTTTTCAATATCTCTTAATATAACATTAATATTATGTGTAAAAGGTGCTTCCTTATTAAAGGTATATACATATATGCCTTTGCATAATTTTTCTATTGCTTGTTGACACATAAAACTTACATACATATATTTTCCAGTTTTAAGCATTACTGAAGCTGTATCTAAATTATCTTCTGCCATTTCTAGCCATTTTTTTATATTTCTCAATATTTGTCATAATGGTCACCTCTTTTTACTATTTATTTTACATTATATATTATAACACATTTTTACTTTAAATTACTATATTTTATTATTATTATTGCATTTTTACTTAAGCATTTTTTTCAATTTGTTTGACATTAGAACAAAGCGAAAATTAAAATTTTCGCACTGGTCACTAATTTATAATTAGTGGTCTCTTTTATAAAGATGTTGTTTTTAAGTTTCCACCTTTTCTTAGGCAACTCTTTTCTTTAATGGTCGTTGTTCTCGGCCAATATCCATCGCTATTTCTAGGTTTGGACTAAAGATTTCTTTTATATATTTTCTTAGTATATTTATACTTCCATTTATATCTGCATTTATTATTTTTCCACTATTTGTTTTAAATAATCCTCTTTTTATTCTTCTACTTTTTTTATAGTTTTCTCTATTTATTTTCTCTTTATCTATACTACTTACTCCTGATGTATATTCTTCTCCTATATATTCTACTTCTATCCCTTCTAGTTTTGCTTTATATTCTATCTTTTTTACTAGATTTTGTATTGGTATTTCTACAAATCTTTTATTGTTTTTCATATTTTGCTTTATTTCTTTTATATTACCTATTACTATTGTATTACATTCATTTTCTATTGCATAATTTATTATCATTCTACTTGCTTTGTGCATATATGTATTACTATAATTTCTTCTTTGCTCATATAATTTTTTTATTCTTTTTGTATTTTTATATTTTGTGTTTCCTACCATTTTCATTTGTATTCTTTGTAGTTTTGCTATTTCTTTATTTATATATCCTATTTTTGATTTTATTGCTTCTCCTGCTATTATTAGACTTTTGTTATTTTCTAGATTTATACATGTTGCTAAATTGTTCATTCCTAAATCTATTGCCATTATATTTGTTCTTTCCATCTTTGGCTTTTCTTCTTTTTCATATATTATTTGTATCTTACATTTTTTCCCTTTTATTTTTCCTATCTTTATCATTTTTATGCTTTCTATTTTTACAAGCTTTTCTAATTTAGTTGGTATTAGAAAATTTAAACTTTTTACTTGAAACTTCTTTTGCATTTTTCTTGATATTGATAGTTTTATCTCTCTTCCTTCTTGTCTTATAGCATATTTTGTAAATGTTACTTGCATTCTTTCTGTTTCTTTGTATCTTGGCATTTTTGGTTTTCCTTTTATTCCTTTATCTCCTTTCTCATACATTTTGCTTATTTCTGCATATGATTTATAATCTGACATATAATTTAATATTATTTGTTGCAGTGTATGTGAGTGTAAGTATTCTGAATGCCAATTTTCTTTTCTATATTTTTTATATATTCTGCTTGATTCAACATTTAATATTCCTCTTAAGTTTATTTCTTCTTTTTCCTCTTTTACTGCAAAATTTAACATATTATATACTTTACTGCTATGCCATTTTAATTCTTTTATTATCTTTTCTTGGATTTTATTTAATTTTAAATCATATGCAAAAGTTAATTTCAATTTTTTTCACCTCACTATATTATTTATACCATACCAAACAAATTTTTGCAAGTTTTTTTTTAATTTTCTTCTTTCTTTTCATATTTTCATTAATTATAATTAATTGCAAACATTAGTTTAGAAGTGAAATTTTGCAATTTCCTATAAGGTAAAAAACAAGCAACTCTCAATTACTTGAAAGTTGCAATTTTACTTGGCTGGGCTGGCTAGATTCGAACTAGCGCATGCCAGAGTCAAAGTCTGGTGCCTTACCGCTTGGCTACAGCCCAATATATAT
>CALXCJ010000082.1 GCA_944386775.1 uncultured Clostridia bacterium | reverse complement strand
AAAAAAGAAAGATTTTGACGAAGAATCTGATTATTTTATTAAAGAAGTAATTGATACAGGAATAAAAGTAGCTTAGAATAAAAATTATTTAAATTTTTAAATATTTTTTGACAAGTTAAATATTATATTTTAAAATATATTTAACTTAACCCTCTACTATTTTTGTAGTAAGACGGGAGCCTAAAGTATTTTGGAGAGTTCGCAAGCAACTCTCCTTTATAATATAAAATTTACTTTGTGAAAAACTTGAGTTTAAAATGCTATAGCTATATTCACTATTTTTTTAAAGCACTTGCTTTTCTGCAAAAAATATGCTATAAAAATATTAAGCGGTATCCAAGAAAATTTAAAATCTTTGGGTCATTTTTTATATAGGAGTAAATTAAATGGAAATAATTGTAGGCAAAACAGCAGGATTTTGTTATGGAGTAAAAAGAGCAGTAGAAGGAGCAGAAAACGAAGTCAAAAAGAATAATAAAAACACATATTGTTTAGGAGAAATAGTACACAATAAAGATGTAGTAAAAGATTTAGAAAATAAAGGAATAGAATTTATAAATGATTTAGATTCATATAATAATAAAATAAATACAACAAAAACAACAATTATAAAAGAATCTGAAAAAGATAGTGAGGAAGAAACAAAAAAAGAACTCGAAAAAGGTAGTGAAAAAGAAACAAAAAAAGAACTCGAAAAAGACACTGAAGAAGAAACAAAAAAAGAACTCAAAAAAGATACCAAAAAAGAAATTGAAAATAAAATCAAAGAAGAAATAAAAAAAGAAAGCCAAGAAGAAAAAAAACTAATTATAAGAGCACACGGAATCCCAAAAGAAACATACGAAAAAGCCAAAGAAAAAAACTTCAAAATAATAGACTACACATGTCCAAATGTATTAAAAATACATAAAATAGCAGAAGAAAAAAAAGACAACCATTACATTATACTATTTGGAAACATAAACCATCCAGAAAATATAGGAACAATAAGTTACTGCGGAAAAAATTACTCAGTAATAGAAGAAAAAGAAGACATAGAAAAAGCACTTAAAAAAGTAGAAGAATCAAACCTAAAAAAACTTCTAATAATATCACAAACAACATACAGCATTGAAAAATTCAACGAATACTCTAATCTAATTCAAAAGAAGCTAGAAAACAAAAATATAGAAATAGAAATAAAAAACACCATATGCAAAGCAACTGAAATAAGGCAAAAAGAAACAGAAGAAATTTCAAAAAAAGTAGACCTAATGATAATAATAGGTGGAAAAAACAGCTCAAACACAAAAAAACTATATGAAATAGCCCAAAAACACTGTGGCAAAGCAATACTAATAGAAAACAAAGACCAAATAGACTTAAAAGAAATAGAAAATGCAAAAAAAATAGGCATAATGGCAGGAGCATCAACACCAGAGGAAAAAATAAAAGAAGTAATACATAAACTAAAAAAATAATACACTGAAAATGATAAAAGTCTCATTTGCGGAATGTTCCCAAATGAGACTTTCAGACATCTACAATAAGGCATTTGAAAATCTACTATGAAAACATTCAGAGATACATCCAAATAGAAAATTTTAATTGGACATATTCACAAATTTAATAAACACATAAGTAAAAGCACAACTGATACATTTCTATTTTGTCGCTTTTTGCGATGAAAACTAAAAATAATTAAACAAAAAGCATTGACATAATGTTTTTCAAGAACTATACTTTAAATGTAAATGAATTATAATTCTTTATTTATAAAATTTTAAATCAATTTTACATTCAATAATTTTTTTATATCTTAAAAATATATGTAAAAATTATCTTCTAGAATCCCAAGAAAGATTTAAAAAATACATTAAAGAAAGGAGGCCTGCATTACAATTATATGAATAAAAAACTCATAGCAAAAAGAAATTATGTTCTAAGAAAAGTTTTAAATTCAGAAAACAACTTAGATATTTTGCAGAATTTAATTGAGGCCATTTTAAATATAAAAATTGAAAATATAAGATTAAATCCATATTTAAAAGAAAAGGCCAAGTATCTTCCATCAGAAGAAAATTTTGGAATAGCTGATGTAAGAATAACAAGTAGTGCAAAAGAAGAATTAAATATAGGAATACAAATCATAGATGGCATGTATATACCAGTAAAACTACTGATGTATTATTGCCAAGTACATACAAACCAAATTGAATTTAATGATAATAGAAAAATTGCCCAAACTAAGACAATTAATATTTTAGATTCCAATTATTACAGTTCTTTTTGCTATCATAAAAAAATATTTATAACAAACCCTACTAAAATTAGTTCAAAAGAAGATATAGAATTGCATATTTTAGAACTAGAAAAATTTCAACCAATATTCCTAGAAAAAATGACACAAGAGGAGCAATGGCTAACATATATAAAAGGAGAAAATTATGAAGAATGCGAAAAAGTAAAAAAACAAAATAATAAAATAAAGAAATTAGACAGACTAATAGATTTATATTGGAAAAATGAAAAAATGTAAGAATAAAAAATATAAGAATAAAAAATATAATAACAAAAAATATAAAAATAAAAATATAAAAATCAAAAAACATAAAACATAAAATATAAATCAAAAGTTTTTCATTACAAAATAAAAATATAAAACAATTTAAGGATTTTCTAATGTTTATAGCCAAATAAAAGTCAATATTAAAATAATAACTAAAGATAAAAAAGATACCAAAGAAAAAAATAAAAAGCAAAAATAAAAATAAAAACAAAAATAAAAAGAAGAAATAAAAAAGAAGAAAATAAAAAAAGATGAAAATGAAAAAAGAAAACAAAAAATCTAGTCATTCCGACAAAGAAGAAAAAAGAAACATAAATTCCGAATCAAAAACAAAAAATATTAAATAATTTAGAACAAAAAACCTAAATAAGTTTAATAGTTTCAAAAAATAAGAGAGAATACATTACCCACAAAAGGTAATATATTCTCTTTAAATAATGTGTCTAAAATATTATAATAATGTGACTAAAATACTATAACAATTAATGTGTATCTCTATTCGGAGATGTTAAGGTTACATTTATAACAGTACCCTCTTCAACCTTAGTATCTTTTGCAGGATTTTGAGAAGAGACTGTACCAGAACCTGTAATTGATATATTCAAATTAAGATTTTTCAGTATACTAGTTGCCTGCTGTGCCGTTTTTCCTGACAAATCTGGAACTGTAACAGAAGTTCTAACAGAGTTATCAGCATCATATAAAACTACTACAGAATCTTTTGAAAGCGAAACACCTGGTTTTGGAACTTGGTCTACAACAATTGTGCTATTTTTATCATTAGAAGTATTTATTGTTGTTTTTAAGCCTAAATTATTTAAAATCTTTTCAGCTTCTGTAATTGTTTTATTTCTAACATCTAAAACAGTTATCAAATCACTGTCATCAGAAGTGTCTGTTTCAGCATCTGATGGTACTCCAAGAGATGGTAATATTTCCGTTAACATTTGAGAAACAACAGGTGCTACAATTTGACCACCATTATGACCTGCTTTTTTATTTTGAGGATCAAATAAAACAACTAATATTGCAACTTGAGTATCTTCTACAGGAGATATTGCAACATATGAAGATACATACCCATCTTCTTCACTACCTTCTATAGGTTCAGATGTTCCTGTTTTTCCACCAACAGAATATCCACTAACTGCAGCCTTACCTCCAGTACCATTTACAACTACAGATTCCATCATTTCTCTCATATTTTCAGCAGTTTCTGAAGAAAGAACTTGTCTTACTTCTGTAGGTTCTATATTTGTAACAGCACCTGTTTCAGAATTTGTAATTTGTTTTACTATTCTAGGTTTCATAAGAACACCATCATTTGCAATAGCAGATACTGCTGTAATCATTTGAAGAGGTGTAATGTTAATAGTTCTTTGACCAAAAGCAGCTGTTGCAAGTTCAACTTCACCTACTTTATCTAAATCTAAAATTACAGAATTTGACTCACCTGGAAGGTCAATTCCAGTTTTATCGAACAATCCAAAAGCTTCATAATATTTATATAATGTAGGAGCAGTAATTCTTTTAGCAAGTTGCATAAATGCAGGGTTACAAGAATTTTCTAAAGCTTCTGTTAAAGTTTGAAATCCGTGAGGAGCATAATATTTCCAACATTTTATAGTAAGTGGTTTAGATCTACTAGAATCTTCAAAAGTTTCATATCCTGTACAATTAAAATCTCTTTCTATATCAGGTTCTGTAATATCTTCTTCTAAAGCAACTGAAGCTGTAATTAATTTAAATACAGAACCAGGTTCATATATATCTGAAATTGCTCTATTTTTCCACATAGAGAATAATGCATTAGATTGCTCTTCTGTAGATAATGTATTATAAGTAAGAGCTAAAGTTTCATTTGGTGTGTCAGGATTATTTAAATCAAAATCAGGATAATTTGCCATAGCTAAAATATCACCAGTTTTTGGGTCCATAACTATACAAACTCCACCTTTTGAACATTCATTATCAATACAAGCTTGTTTTAAATATTTTTCAACAATAATTTGAATATTTACATCAATAGTTAAAGTTAAATCACTTCCATTTTCAGGAGCTATATAAGACTCTTCTGTATTTGGAATTTCTTGTTGGTTAACATCTTTTGAACTTACAATTTTTCCAGGAGTTCCAGCTAAAGTACTGTTCCACTCATATTCAATGCCATATCTTCCATCATTATCAGAACCACAAAAACCAAGAACATGTGATAAAACATTATCAAATGGATAATATCTTTTTGTATCTTCATCAATATTTATACCGACAGATATATCATTTTCTTTCATCCAACTTGTTAATTTATCAACTTTATCTTTTTCAACTTTTCTTGCTATTGTTTCAACTTGAGAGGTACTATTTACTTTTTCTAAAGTTTCGTTATAATCAAGCTCAAAAATTTCAGACAAACCTTGAGCTACTTTTTCTTTTAAAGCTTTTGTTGCTTCATCAGTTTTACCTACTATACTTTTTGGATTTATTGTAATAGTATCAACTTGTGCACTTGTTGCTAAAGTTTTACCTTTACTGTCATAAATATTACCACGTTTAGGACTTAAGATTTGATTTATAGCTTGCTGGTTATATGCAAGTTCTTTTAAATAACTACCTTCAACAAATTGTAAAAACCCAATTCTTACA
>CALXCJ010000081.1 GCA_944386775.1 uncultured Clostridia bacterium | reverse complement strand
GTATAGGAAAGAAAATTAAACTTGCTAGGTCTAAAACACCTTATACACAAGAACAACTTGCCGAAAAATTGAAACTTTCCACAAGATATATAAGTCAGCTAGAACGTGGACTTGCTTTTGGTAGTGCTACTACTATAGTTAATCTATGTAAAGCACTTAATATTAGTTCAGATTTTTTATTTAATGAGGCAATTGAAGAAGATTCTTCTTTGGTATCTAATATTATGGATGAGAAATTTTTACATAATTATTATTTATTAAGTGATTATAATAAAAATCTAATTAATTTTCTTACTAAAGAATTACTTAAGTTCCAAGATGCTGCAGAAAAAGAAAATAATATATCTGCTATAACAGATTCAACAAATAAATATGCTCAGTATAGTTCTAGAGATGATGTTATTTTATAAAATAAATTTAATATTATATTATATTATATTATTTTATTAATTATTTATTATGGATATATTTCAAGTTAATTGATTTATATCCTTTTTTTCGTTTAGTTTTATTACATCAGTTATTTTCTCTTGAAATATATTTGAATATTCAGTATAATATTTAAGAGGAGTTAGATATGAATAATATAATTGAAGAAACCAAATTTTTACTAAAAAAATATAATATTAAAGCAAATAAAAGTTTAGGACAAAATTTTTTAATAAATGAAGATGTTATTTCTGAAATTATAAGTTGTAGTAATTTAAATAAAAATGATCTTGTTATAGAAATAGGACCAGGTTTAGGTACATTAACTAAATTTTTATTAGAAAAGGCTGGTAAAGTTATCTGTATTGAGCTTGATCATAAAATGGTTGATATTTTGAATGATAGATTTTATTTATATGATAATTTTAAAATTTTAAATGCAGATGTTTTAAAAACTGATCTTTCCCGATTGATTTCTGAGGAAAAAAGTAATCCAAATATTAAAAATGCAAAAATTGTTTCAAATTTACCTTATTATATTACTACTCCTATTATAATGAAATTATTAGAAGAAAAACTAGATCTTGAAAGTATTACTGTTATGATACAAAAAGAAGTTGCAGATAGATTAACAGCTATTCCTGGAAGTAAAGATTGTGGTGCTATTACATATTCTGTATATTATTATTCTATTGCAGAAAAAATCTTTGAAGTACCAAGTTCTTCTTTTATTCCTGAACCAGAAGTGGTGTCTGAGGTGATAAAATTAAATATTAGGAAATCTCCTGCAGTTTCTGTTAAAGATGAAAAACTTTTCTTTAAAATAATTAAAAATAGTTTTATGCAAAGAAGAAAAACTTTATTAAATTCTCTTACTAATTCACAAATTTTTTCTTCTAAAGAATATGGTACTAAAATTTTGAATATGCTAGGTTTGCCCATTAATGTTAGAGCTGAGAATTTGTCTATTGAAGATTTTGGTAGAATTTCAGATTTATTATATTTAGATTTAAATGAGACGTCTTAATTATTATATTATTTTAGTGCTTTTATATTGAGTTTATTTATTGTAAATTTAGTAAAAGTTATCTGTTTGGACATTTTTAATGATATTTTTATATATCATTAAAAATGTTCTTATTATTTTATATCTTAATCTATTATTTATTTGTAGTATTTTAGTCAATTGTAGTTGGAGTTCTTCCTGTGCCAACTACATTTTCTTGCAAAGATCTCCAAGTGTTGCAACCAATTATACCGTCTACTGCTAGACCTACATTTCTTTGGTAATTTCTAACTGCCGTTTGTGTTGCCTGACCGAATATTCCATCTAAACCTCCTGTTCTGTATCCTAATGTGTTTAAGTCATCTTGTGCTATTAATACATAATTGCTAAGGCTTCCTCTTCTTAAGAGTGGATATCCTCCTGTAGAGCATGCCGGCGTGCCAAATCTTTTGTCAAAATGTACCCATGTTGGTGTGAGTGATATTGGCTCTACATATGACCATACCCCTGAATTGTTTGCACTATTCCAAAGTTCTCTTCTTCTATTTGGTGTTAAAGTTTGTGCTACATCAAATGCAACTCCTGCATAATGTTGACTTTGATTTCCATGCCCACCTTCATATGGTCTTTTAAATGCAAACCCAACTGGTATTGGTCCTCCGAAAATATATCTTTGGCTATTCCAAGCTTGCATTGTTCTTTTTGTTGTCCATAATGTGTTTGAATTACTTGAGCCTCTAAATTCTCTTACTCTTAATGTACCGTTTGTGTTATATGGCATTGGTTCGCTTTCACCTCTATAATATGTTTCCATACGATCTGTATCATTGTTAAATACAATTATTTTTGCCATAAAAAATAATCCTCCTATATATATTTATATATATTATGAAAGATTTATTTTTTTGTTACTAGGTATTTTGTGTTAAAATCTATTCTCTCAGGGTAAAATAGCCTGAGAGAATAGATTTTTAAGTTGAAACTATTTTGTTGATGAAAAATAATTAGGATCTCTAAGCTTCTTGTGAAGGAAGTCGCTTTTTTGCTTATCTCCTATTTTTTGATGAGCTATGATAATTTTCGTTATCAGCTCCCCAAAAGAACCAGTATCAAACAGTTCTATACTTGCTTTTAGATAAATTTCCACATCATCTCCATAAGTTTTCCTATAAGAGTCTCTGTTTTTTATTACTTCTTCAAAAAAGTTAGTGGCCTCTAATCCGTAGTCAATTGCATCTTCGTAAAGCTTACGGTCATATAAAGTTTCACATATTAATCTGCAAGTTTCAAAATAAAAATACATTTCATTCAGATTTATCTCTCCTTCAAGATATACTGATAAAAACTCCTTGCTTTTCAACCAAAATTCAAGTGCACTCTTAAAATCTTTTTCAGACAGCTTATATACATATCCAATCTTAAAAGTATTCTTATAGCTTCCACTGCTTAAAAATGATTTAGCAAAGCACTCTTTCATTTCAGTTGAACCATAATCCGGAGAATACGGTTGATCTGCAAATTTTTGAAACATCAATCCCTTTTTTTGATAAATCTCTGACCTAATTTCATTATAACATTCACATTGTCCTTCATAAGATTTAAGTTTTTTTAAAAGTGCATTGTACAAATTAAATGCTAAACCTTGACCATCACTTGCCCAACTCGCTAATTTTGCCTCTAAGGATAAAAGATTTATATTTTCTTTATATATTTTAAGTAACTCATTAATTATCTCAATTAGATCACTTATTCTATATCTTCCTCCTTTACGGAAAACATAATATTTTCTAATGTCACCAAACTGCATCAAATCCCAGATATCGTCGCTTTCTAATTGAAAATTACACACTCTACGATGTTTTACTTTAAGATATATTTCAGCAAATTTATACTGGAAAGAATCTTTTAAGGATGCATCCTCCAGAGAATTAATACTATCAATACATTTTAGTATTATTTGTTCTGAGATGGCATGTATATGTTCCCAGCTACGGCATAATGAAGCGTAAAACTCTAAATTTTTAAGAGCTTTGACTAAATTGCTTTCTATAAATATATTCCACAATTTACTATATATTTCCTCTGGAAATTCTTCTGTAACTTGTTTCATATATTCAATAATTGGTAAAAATGCAATTGATTTTCCTTCTTCAGTTTGCCCTCCCAAAATTTTTAAGCTACAATTTTCAAGTGTTACATTATTCCAACATTCAGCTGATGTGTCAATATAACAAATTTTTTTGTCTCTGTTATTTGGGATATTAGGGGACAAGTAAAATGTTGGCACATTATCATTGTTTTTGATCTGGTTTGTCTCAGCTTCTATTATACTTTCGGAAACCAAGGTACCTGTAAACTCAAAGAAATTTGAAATTATATAATGTGGAACCCGATTTTTTACCGAACACCATATTTTTACTATTTCTAATTGCTCTTTTTTAAAGTTAACAGTTTTCATAATTATTTACCCCCTTACTGATAATACTTTGTTCTTTTTGCTACATAATTCATTTTAAGTTTTAGTTACATAGTATTTCCCTCCATTTTAATTGCTTAACAAATAGTTTCTACCTCCTTTTAAGAATATATTTGTTCATATTCTCTTACTATCAAAGTCATTTTGCCTTTGATTCCGAGTATACTAATGAATAGATTACAAAGGATTATATCAAGAATTTACATAAAAATCAATATGTTAGACTGTTTTTCTGTTTAAAGTTTTGAGTTTAAAAATAAATTTTAGATTTGTTCTAAAACTGAATTTTAGTCTTGAATTTTAAACTGGAATTTATTTTTGGAATTAACCTTTCTTTTTAAATTTGTACTGAACTCTAACTTAAATTTTTCAGAAAAAAAATTATTGAATTTATGCTAGCATAAAACACTAGAAATTTTAATAATCTCTAGTGTTTTTTATTTTTACCTCTATATATTTATTTAAATTTATGAATTTTTTTAATTATTATTTTACTTCTCTTGCTTTTACTATTACTCTTTCTGAACTGTCATCTGTACAAGTTATTAATGTAATTTCTCTTTTTCCATCTGTTAGCTGGCTTGTGCAACTATTATCTTTTGGGTTTACATTAAATTTATCATATACAGCATATTGCACTGTTTCACCATTTCCTGTAATTTCTATTATATCTCCATTTACTAAAGTTGGTACTTTGCTGAAAAATTTGCTGTTTCTGTAGTTATGGCCTGCTATACAATAGTTTCCAACTTCATTTATTCCATATCCCCAAAATTCACAAGGTGTCATTTTAAGTAGTGCTTCTGTTTCTTCAAGTGTTCCTGTTTCTCCTTTTACTATTGAGTAATTTACTCCGATTTTTGGAATATTTATTGTTCCTACTTTTGCATAATTATATCCGCAAATATGTATTGCTGTATTCATAAGTGTTTTTATTTATACTGTTTTCTTGATTTTGCTCTGGAATATTGGTTGTTTGTTCTTCATCTGTTTTTTCTCTAATTGTTGTGTAACCTAGTTCTTCTGTGTTATTTAATATTACTGTTAGCATATCAGAGTTTGCAACTGTGTTATCTTGGCCTTCTATACTTAAGTTTGCAAGTACTTCTTTTGATAATGCTTCATTTCTGTTCCTGTCATATTCAGCATATATGTAGCAAGATGCAAGTACACAAATTAAAAAAATTGATATTATAAAATCAAATTTATATATTTTCTTTTTTCGCTTTAATTCTGGCGTTATATATAATTTTTTTGTTACTAATATCTGATTCATTCGCTTCTCCTTTTTTTATTCTTATTTTATTATAACATATTGGGTTTTAATCTGCAATCCTTATTTTCTAAAAAAGTTTCCATATTTTGGGGTCTAAAACTTTAT
>CALXCJ010000080.1 GCA_944386775.1 uncultured Clostridia bacterium | reverse complement strand
GGTTTGTTGAGTTTCCTGTGATTGATACATCAACATCTTCAAGCCACATGATTGCTACACCTTCTCTTACGTCGTTTGCTCCATAGCATTTTACTTTTGCTCTTTCTCCGTCTGAATATGCTATTTCTTCTATTACTTTTACTTTTCCTGTGAAGAAGTCAAAGTCTGTTTTTACATATGTAAATCCATTTATTCTTGATATTACTTGTGCTGCGTCTTTTCCTAGTCCATTTAATATTACTCTTAGTGGTTCTTTTCTTACTTTGTTTGCTGATTTTGCAATTCCTATTGCTCCTTCTGCTGCTGCAAAGCTTTCATGTCCTGCTAAGAATGCAAAACATTTTGTGTCTTCTGAAAGTAGCATTGATGCTAGGTTTCCATGTCCTAGTCCTACTTTTCTGTCATCTGCAACTGATCCTGGTATACAGAATGCTTGTAATCCTTCTCCTATTGCTTTTGCAGCGTCTGCAGCTTTTTTGCATCCTTTTTTGATTGCTATTGCTGCACCTAGAGTATATGCCCAAGCTGCATTTTCAAAGCATATTGGTTGTACTCCTTTTACTATTTCATATGGGTTAAATCCTTTTTCTTTGCATATTTCTAATGCGTCTTCAAAATCTTTTATTCCGTATTTTTCCATTACCGGTTTTATTTGGTCTATTCTTCTTTCATAACTTTCAAATGTTACTGCCATTTATTATTCCTCCTTTTTTACTATCCAATTTATTGTCAATTCTTTGTCAATTTTTATGAATTTTTTGTTTTTATGTTTTCTATTATTTTAGTTTTATTCTTTTCTTGGATCAATTTTTTTAACAGCTTCATCAAATCTTCCATATGTACCAGAAGCTTTTTCTATTGCTTCCATTGGGTCCATTCCTTTTTTGATGTTGTCCATCATTTTTCCCATGTGAACATATTTGTAACCTATTATTTGGTCATCTTTGTCTAGTCCAAGTTCTACTATGTATCCTTCTGTTAATTGTAAATATCTTGGTCCTTTTAATGTACTTGAATATATAGTTCCTACTTGTGATGTATGTCCTTTTCCTAAGTCTTCTAGTCCTGCTCCTACTGGAAGTCCTCCTTCTGAAAATGCTGTTTGTGTTCTTCCATATACTATTTGTAAGAATAATTCTCTCATAGCAGTATTTATTGCATCACATACTAAGTCTGTATTTAATGCTTCTAATATTGTTTTTCCAGTTAAAATTTCGCCTGCCATTGCTGCTGAATGTGTCATTCCTGAGCATCCTATTGTTTCTATTAATGCTTCTTGGATTATTCCATCCTTTACATTTAATGTTAATTTACAAGCTCCTTGTTGTGGCGCACACCATCCTATACCATGTGTTAGACCTGAGATGTCTTTTATTTCTTTTGCTTTTACCCATTTTCCTTCTTCTGGTATTGGTGCTGGCCCATGGTCTACTCCTTTTGCTACTTTGCACATTTCTTCTAATTCTTTTGAATAAATCATATTTATTGCTCCTTTCTAATTTTGTTTTTTGGAATAAATCCATATTTATTTTTTATTAGACTTTCGCCTAAAATTAATATCTTCTTTTAATCTTCTTTATCCAAAAATGACAGTATTTGATTTTTGGTTTTTTTATCATCTTTTTTTGATTCTTCTTTTTCTAGTTCATTTCTATCATTTTTTCTGCCTTTTTCTAGTTCATTATTTTTTTCTTTTTTTGTTTGCTTTTCTTGGTTTTGTTCTTTATTTTTTGATTCTTCATAGATTTCTTGCTCATCTTGACCTGTTGTATCATAATCAATTATGTTTTTTATGTCTTTTATATATATTCCTGCTTCATATTTTTCTTCTCTTACATAGTTTTTAGCACCTGTTAAGTATTTTTTTAGTATTTCTTTTTCTTCTTTATTTACTTGTTCTAAGGATATGCCTAGATATTCATATCTCCAGATTATGTGCCTTGCAAAGCTTGAATACTCTGAATTTAGCAGGTCATCATATCTATATTCTATTTTGAATTTTACATTTTCTATAGATATTGTTATGTTACTCCAAGTTTCTCCTAATTCAATTTTTTTGAATTCTTCTCTTAGAGTTTTTATTTCGTTATATAATATTTCTACTAGCTCTAAGTATTCTTTTTCATTTATGTTGAATTTTGCAGGTATTTCATATACATTTACTGGATTCTTTTTTAAGATTCCTTTTGGTATATAGTAGAAAAATAGTTCTCCTGTTTCTTTTCCATCTTCTTTGTCTATTACTGATGCGTAAAGATATAGTTTTTCCCATTTTTCTGGAATCATATAAAATATTTTTCTTTGTATATCTTCATATATTTCCTTTGTTCTTTGTGTTTGTTTTAACATTTTTACCCCTTCATAGTTTATGATACTAAATTTTTAAGCTCTAGATTTTTATTTATTTTGATATTTTATTTGTATAAAATTTATAATAATTTTATAGTGTTCGATGTTTTGATATTATAGTTTTAATTTTATATTTTTAATTTTATACTTTTAATTTTATAGTTTTAATTTTTACACTCTAAAGCTTTTTATTTTATATTTTCTTTAGTAAACTTTCTCCTGTCATTTCTTTAGGTTTTTCTATTCCCATTAATTCTAGCATTGTTGGTGCTAAGTCTGCTAATTTTCCGTTATCTTTTAAACCTAACCCAGGGTCTTTAGTTATTAATATTATTGGTACAGGATTTGTAGTGTGTGCTGTGTGTGGTTCTCCTGTTTTGTAGTCTATCATTTGTTCTGCATTTCCGTGGTCTGCTGTTATTATTAAGTTTCCTTGTTTTTCTTCTATTACTTTTACTACTCTTCCTACACATTCATCTACTGCTTCTACTGCTTTTATTGCTGCATCTAGGTTTCCTGTGTGTCCGACCATATCTGTGTTTGCATAGTTTAATATTACTACATCATATTTGTCTTTCTCTAGTGCTTCTACTACTTTATCTGTTACTTCATATGCACTCATTTCTGGTTTTTGGTCATATGTTTCTACTTTTGGTGATGGTACTAATATTCTGTCTTCTCCTTTATATTGTTTTTCTTCTCCTCCATTAAAGAAAAATGTTACATGTGCATATTTTTCAGTTTCTGCAATTCTTAGTTGTGTTAGACTATGGTTACTTACTACTTCTCCGAATGTGTTTTTTAGAAGTTCTTTTTTAAATGCTATGTGAACATTTGGCATTGTTTCATCATAACTTGTGAAACATACAAAGTGTACATCTAATTTTTTTGTTTCAAATTCATTGAAGTCTTTATCTACAATTGCTCTTGTTATTTCTCTTGCACGGTCAGGTCTGAAGTTGAAGAATATTACTGAGTCACCATCTTGAATTTTTGCAATTGGTTCATCATTATTTGCTATTACTGTTGGCTCAACAAATTCATCAAAAACTTCTTTTTGATATGAATCTTCTATAGCTTCTACGGCTGATGTTGCTTTTATTCCTTCTCCATTTACTATTGCATCATATGCTTTTTGGATTCTTTGCCATCTTTTGTCTCTATCCATGCTGTAAAATCTTCCTGAGATGGTTGCGATTTTTCCTATTCCTTTTTCTTTCATTTTTTCTTGTAATTTTACTATATATCCTTCTCCTGATGCTGGTGGTGTGTCTCTTCCATCTAGAAAACAGTGTACATATACATCTTCAAAATCTCTTCTTTTTGCAAGCTCTAATAAGCCATATAAATGTCTTATATGACTATGTACTCCTCCATCTGATACTAGCCCTAGTATATGTAATTTTGTTCCTTTCCTCTTGCAATTTTCTATTGCTTCAACAAGCTCTGGGTTTGAGAAAAAGTCTCCATCTTCTATTGATTTTGTAATTCTTGTTAATTCTTGATATACTATTCTTCCTGCTCCTATGTTTGTGTGACCTACTTCTGAATTTCCCATTTGTCCTTCTGGAAGTCCAACATGTGATCCACTTGTGAAAATATCTGTATTTGGGTATTTTTTCATTAGTCTATCTATGTTTGGAGTGTTTGCAAGTTTTATTGCATTTCCATCTTTGTTTGGGTTATCTCCAAATCCATCTAAAATCATTAACATTGTTACTTTATCTTTCATATTTTACCATCCTTTTTCCTTTTATAATATTCTTAGTTTACTTAATTTTGTTTGTATTTACTTATACTTTTGTTTGATTTTATTGCAATTTGCTTATTCTTTTGTTTGATTTTGTTCTAATTTATCTATTTATTTCTTTTGTATATATTTTTTTACTAAAATGCAAGCTAATTAATATAAATTGCTATATTCTTTTTTTATTACTTATAAATTGTTTAATTTTCATTAAAATTAACTATTTTTGAGAATTCTTGTGGGTCTAAACTTGCTCCACCTACTAGTCCTCCATCTATATCTGACATATTAAATAGTTCTTTTGCATTTTTTGATTTTACACTTCCACCATATTGTATTATAACTCTTTGGGCAATGTTTTGTCCATAAATTTCTGCTATTTTTTTACGTATTTCTTTTATTGAATTATTTGCATCTTCACTTGTTGCTGTTTTACCTGTTCCAATTGCCCATATTGGTTCATATGCAATAATTGTATTTTGTACTTGTTCTGGTGTTAAATCTTTTAGGGCAAGTTCTGTTTGCATTGTGATTTTATCTGCTGTTTTACCTTCTTCTCTTTCTTCTAAGGTTTCTCCTACACATACTATTGGTTTTAAACCATTTTCAAATGCTGCTTTTACTTTTTTGTTTACTGTTTCGTCTGTTTCATTAAAATATTGTCTTCTTTCTGAATGCCCTATTATTACATATTCTACATTAATTGATTTAAGCATTTTTGCTGAAACTTCTCCTGTGTATGCACCTTTTTCTTCAAAATGCATATTTTGTGCTCCTATTTTAATATTTGTATTTTGTGCTATTAATAATGCATAAAATAAGTCTACATATGGAACACATAAAATTACTTCATTTTCTGAATTTTTTACTAATTTTGATAGATTCTCTATGTATTCTATTGTTTCATTTGGAAGCATATTCATCTTCCAATTTCCTGCTATAACTTTTTTTCTCATAAACATCAATTCCTTTCTTTTTTAATTAAAGATATTATTGATTAAACTTTTAATGATTTAAAATTAGCATTTTTATTTTCGTTTTAATACTATAATTAATATGTTTTTTTGCTATTAATGATACCATTTTATATCAAAAGTTCCTAATTTTCAAGTCTTTTTTAGATTTCTTATATAATTTTGTTACAAACTTGTTACTATTCACAGCCGTAATTTTTAAATGTAGAGTAGCCCTCTAAGGCTTTATTTATATAAAATTTATGTAATGACGAATGCGATTGGAGCGATTGTAGCCCTTCTTAATATAAAATAAATGAGGAAGCGCGAAGGATGTAGCGAGAGGCTCGTTTGTTTTATATTTA
>CALXCJ010000079.1 GCA_944386775.1 uncultured Clostridia bacterium | reverse complement strand
CGGACAAGCAATTTAAATAAATTTGATTAATTAATAATAAAGTTAGAAAGAATGGAGAGTTAAAGTAATGGTGTATAAATTTGCTAAATATCCTGATGAAACATTAGTCGTTTTCTCAGATATTAGAAAAAAAGATAATGGAGAAGAATATATTATTGTTAGTTTTGAAAGGCCAGAAGAATATGGCTCTGATACAGTAATATTTGAACTACCAAGTTGTAATATAGTAAAACGAGCAGGTCATTATACTGATGATGAAATTGCAATATTTAAAACTGTAGTTGAAAGAGGAGTAGGACATTTTTTTAGAGTTGCTAAAAAAGAAGAAATACAAAATGAAGAATTTTTTATAAATAAAAAATACAATATAATAACTCTATGTGGTTCAATTAAATTTAAAGATGAATTTATGAGAGTTCAAGAAAAACTTACATTAGATGGAAATATTGTTTTAACACCTAATTTTTTTAATAATATAAAAAAAGAGGATATAGACGAAAAAACTAAGAAAATGTTAGATGAAATGCATAAGCAAAAAATAGATATGTCTGATGAGATTTATGTAATTAATGTTGGTGGATATATTGGAGAAAGTACAAAATCAGAAATAGAGTATGCAAAAAGAAAAGGTAAGAAGATTTCTTTTTGGGAAAGCTTAAAATAATAAGTTGTATAGGGGATAAATATTAATGATAAAGCGATTAATTTTTGATGTAGATGGAACTCTTATAACAGGAGTAAATTTTTTAAAGAATGTTATGGTAAACATTGCATAAAACCAAACAAACAAGCCTATTTAGAAGCTTGTGGTGATAATAAAGTAGAAGAGTGTGTAATGGTAGGTGATGATTTGTATTTGGATATTAAAAGAGCAAGACAGGAAGGCTTATCTACTATTTTTATAAATAACAAAGGTGTAGTAACAGATCCTACTATAGGAATTGTAGTTGATTCGGTTGAAGATATTTCTAAAGAATTAATATCTAAGATAGAACAAAGAAATTTTGAATTTGAAAGATAAACTAAGCGACAAATTATAAGTTGTTATCATAGATAAAAATAAAAGAACAAAGTAAAAATAAAAAGAAAACAAAATGTGAATATTTTTTTAAGATATGAAATATAATATTAACAAAAAATGTGTATATACACAAAAAAGTAAAAAATATAATTGACTAATTTATATTTTTAAGTTATAATATTATCAAAAAATGTGTATACACACAAAAAAAGTAAATGGAGAATATAGAATGGAAATAGCTAGAGATTTGTATTTAACAAAGTTAAAAAATAAAAAAAATAATAAATTAATAAAAATTATTACAGGGCTTAGAAGAAGTGGAAAATCATATTTGCTTGATCCTATGTTTAAAAATTCATTATTAGCAGATGGAGTAAAAGAAGATCATATTATAAAAGTTGACTTAGATTCTATTGAAAATAGAGAATTAACAACAGATGGATTAAATTTATACAAATATATTATGAATAAAATTAAAGATGATAATATGTATTATATTCTTCTTGATGAGATTCAAAAGGTAAAAGACTTTGAAAGTGTTTTAAATAGTTTTTTAAGAAAGAATAACTTAGACGTTTATGTAACAGGAAGTAATTCAAAATTTCTATCTACAGATATTATTACAGAATTTAGAGGCAGAGGAGATGAAATTAGAATTTATCCTCTTTCGTTTTCTGAATTTTATAATGCATATGAAGACAAAAAGAGAGCGTTAAAGGATTATATGACTTATGGTGGAATGCCATATATATTATATTTAAAAACAACAGAGGAAAAAAGTGAATATCTAAATGATTTATTTAATAATACTTATTTAAATGATATAGTCGAAAGGAATAAAATACAAAGAGAAGATATATTAGAATCTATTATCAACATGTTATCTTCATCAGTTGGCTCTTTAACAAATCCAAAGAAGTTGTATGATACTTTTATAAGTAATGGCTATACAGAAGTAAATAGAACTACAATAAATTCATATATAAACTACTTACAGGATGCATTTTTAATAAATAAAGCAGAAAGATATGATATAAAAGGAAAAAAGTATATTACAACACCTTCTAAGTATTATTTTACAGATATAGGATTAAGAAATGCAAGACTAAACTTTAGACAACAAGAAGAAGATCATTTAATGGAAAATATAATTTACAATGAATTATTAGTTAGAGGGTATAATGTTGATGTAGGAGTTATTGAAAAATTTGAAAAAGATAATACAGAAAAAACAATAAGAAAGCAATTAGAAGTGGATTTTGTATGTAATCAAGCAAGTAAAAGATATTATATTCAATCTGCTTTTGCAATACCAAACAAAGAAAAAATGGAACAAGAGCAAAAATCTTTAGTTAATATAAATGATAATTTTAAAAAAATAATTATTGTTAAAGATGATATAAATCTTTGGAGAAATGAACAAGGAATTTTAATAATAAGTTTAGAAGAATTTTTGTTAAATTCAAATAGTTTAGATTTATAATTATTTAAATTTAAAGATGAATTTATGAAAGTTCAAAAAAACTTACATTAGATGGAAATATTGTTTTAACACCTAATTTTTTTAATAATATAAAAAAAGAGGATATAGATGAAGAAATTAAGAAAAATGCTAGATGAAATGCATAAACAAAAAATAGATATGTCTGATGAGATTTATGTGATTAATGTTGGCGGATATATTGGAGAAAGTACAAAAAATGAAATTGAATATGCCAAAGCAAGAGGTAAAAAGGTTTTGTATATGGAAAATAAAAATAGAATAGAATCTATCTAGAGAGGAAAAATAAAAATGAAAATGCCACATGAAATAATGGTTGATGAAAAAATAAAATTAATAAAAATAGAAAAAGACTTTAATCAAAAGGAATTAATAGAAAATTTAAAAGATATTAATGATAAATCAATTCAAGATTTTTTGGGGATGGATAAAAATCTAAATAAAGAAATAGAAGAAATTAAAGAAAAAATATTGAAAAAGAAAAATATATATTATTCAGTATATAGAAAAAGTGAGTTTATAGGGTGGTTTTATTTATATGATATACATGAAAAATATAAAAGAGCAAATCTTTCTTTAGGAATAAAGAAAGATTTAAGAGGACATATATTATCGTTTAATATGATAGACAAAGTGGTTAAAATATTGTTTGATGTAGGATTTAATAGATTAGGACTTGAAATAGAAGATACAAATATAACAATGCTAAAATTAGCAAAACATTTAGAAAAAATAGGATTTAAATATGAAGGAAAATTAAGAGATAATTATGGAATAGATATAAATAGTAATGTATGGTCATTATTAAAAAGAGAATATAGTAATTTTTAAAGAGTTATGCTTTAGTTATATTTAGTTATAAAATGGAAAATTACAATTATTATTATTATGAAAGTTTATCAAATACTCAATTAAAAAAGAAATTAAAACCAGCATTCTCTTATTTTATTGGAAAAAATTTTGAATTTGCAAATATTGAGAGTATTACAAAAATAGCAAAGGATATAAAAAAAGTTTTAATAAAGAGAATTAATGTCATATCTCACAAAAAAAGTAAACAGAAGACATAAAATGGAGATATTTAGTACAACTAACGAAAATGTTGACATAAATAAGAAAATGCATTACAATTATTATATATTATGTATAGTACATAATTTTTCTAATTAGGAGGTTTGATATATTATTTTATTATATTAAAAAAAGGAGAAAAAAATGAAACATCGGACAATAAGAAAAATCAAATTAATCATTGGATTAGCACTAGGAAGCATATTAACTATAATTATAATTTTACAGTTAAAAGAAGAAAATTATAATCTATTCATAAAAGTTTTGTTAATGTTAATACTAGTAGCAATATGTTTTGAATACTTAAAAAAAGCATATGAAGAATACCTGATTTTAACAAAAGAAAAATACAAAAAGAATGAAGAACTTGATGCAGAAGAGAAGGAAATTATTAAAGACGCAATAAACTTAATAAAAAAAGTAGACGAGAATATAGAACTTGCAAAATTTAATGTATATAAGGTAAAACATATAGGAGACGGATGGTTTTTTTATGATCAAGATTCACAAGAACTAAACATTTTCATACCTTTTGATAGGTACTTGAAAATAAATAAAGATATATGTTTTATGATTGTAGTACATGAAATATTACATGCACAAAATTTAAGATTAAATCAAGAAATCTTCACAGAAGCATTTAAGGAAGGAATTACTCAATATTTAACAATATGGTTAATAGATAGTTATAGTAAAAAATATAAAATTCCAAAACAAATACCAATAATTTATCTAAAATTCAAAACAATTGTTATACACTTGAATAAAAAACAAAAAGTATACAAAACAGAAGTAAAGCAGGCTGAAAAAGTTATAAAAAATTCTGAACAAAATATTAAAAAAATATTTTTAAACTATATTAACTTAAACTCAAAATTTTTTGAAAATTTTGTTCCAAAAAAATATTTAATAAAATAATAAATCAAACCGAAAAATGGCATCTTAATTTTTAAGATGCTATTTTGAAAATTACAAAGCAATGTGTAGTTCCAATATATTTTGGGCAACCACGCTTTTGTGATTACTTACTTTCTATACTTATTATACATCTAATTTAATAAAAAAGTCAATGATAAAAAATTAAAAATAAGAAAATATATAACTAATATCGAGGATTACTTGTAACAGTTCTTTCGTTTGAAATAATAATGAAAAGCAAAGGATTAGAAAACTTATTAAAATGTATCAGATAACTAGCAAATCATTGTTATGTTTTAAATTATAAATAAAAATTAAATATATTAAGGGGGCTTTTTTACATAGGATAGTATTCAATTAGTAAAGCATATAACATATATGAGTCAAAATGGTGATTATGTTGCTGGACATTCTATTTTCAAAGGTAGAGATGTTAAACCAAAAGAAATATTAACAAACGGTTTGATTATTCAAGATGCCTCTAGAGGTCTTCCATTTACTACTCGTAGATTTGAATCAAACTTTGAAGATAATTTACTTAATCTCAAAGATCTAACTGATGTATCAGAAGAAGTTGTAATAATAATATCAATTCCAAAGGAATTACTGGAAAATTATGAACCAAGATATTTTGAATCATATGATAGTTCATCTATTATACTTGAAAAGATGGAGCAATATTCTAGTCTTTATAAAGATGTTTATGGGAATCCAACTAGAATGGCAAAATTGCCAGCAATATATATATTAGGATATCTGAATGTACAAAAAGATATATTTATAAATAATGATAATTATGCATTTAATACTTATAAAAGAGATATAAATGTATCTAATTTAAAACCTGTTCTTGAAAAAAAATATGAAAAAATATTAAGATTGAGAAAAATGGATATTAACAGTGTAAATACCAGAGTAAAAGATTATGAAGAAGATTTAGAAAGATAATCATATAAAC
The DNA here is from genome assembly GCA_944386775.1 of uncultured Clostridia bacterium. GTDB lineage: Bacteria > Bacillota > Clostridia > TANB77 > CAG-508 > CAG-269. The sequence goes on along the minus strand of CALXCJ010000079.1, from coordinate 149 downwards.
AAATTAGAATTGTTATTGCAAATCAAAATAAAAAATGAACATAAAATTAGAGATATTAAGAAATTAGTATCTCTTTTTTAAGTTATAGGAAATTGCAAAAATCCAACAACAAACATCTTTTTGCTATTGGATTAAGGACCGTACCATAA
>CALXCJ010000078.1 GCA_944386775.1 uncultured Clostridia bacterium | reverse complement strand
GAAACTAAAAAATGTGAAATGTTAAATATAAATCATCTATCATTTACACCACAACAATTAATGGCTGATAGAGATATAGAAAGAGAAAAATTAATAAGAACAAATCAATTGAATGATATTTTAAAACAAGAATGGAATAAAAAATCAAAAGAAGAAAAACAAGAGTTTATTTCAAAATTTATTGAATCAATGACACTATTAAAAGATAAAAACGGAGAATTTTATATTGATAAAATAAATTTTAGAAGTAGTTATATTGAGCAATTAACAAAGTTTTTTAAATTAGGAGTTGCAGATATTTATGTGCCTATTGAAGTAAATGAAGAAGAAAAAGAAATTAGGACAAGTATGAATATAAATCAAGAACAATTAGATGATTATATACAAAGATTAAATAAAGAATTTGAAATAGAATTTTATGAATTATTTTCAAAAAATACAAATGAAAATGATGAAGAAATTGAAATAAAATTAAACAAAGAAAAACAAAAATTGATAAGATTAGTTGCAGTAAAAAATGATAAAAAATTTTTAAAAACTAATAAAGAAAATTATAAAATTGGTGCAATAATAAGCAACCAAAAATGAAAAATTGAAGGGAAAATTTAAACTAAATACAATTTTTGTACTCCCATATATTTCCTAACAAGCACTGAATTTTTCCTCCCTAGTCAAAATTCTAATTTTGGGATAAATCCCAAGCCCCTTTTAATAATAATAAAATCTATTTATGTTTTTTTATTTGAAAGAACCATAGAGATATAAAAATATACCAATAAAAATAGTAAAAAAATAATATCAAAAAAATAGGATAATGCACTAATAAAATGCTTATTCCTATTTTTATTTTATTCAGATATTACTTCATCAAAAAGTGGGTCATCAAAGAAATCTTTTAAGGTTATATTAAAACCTTCACATATATGTAACATTGTATCCATTCTTAAATTTTTTGTATCATTTTTTAGAAAATCAGATATAGTTGGTAGAGATATTCCTGCAGCTTTAGATAAATCAAAAAGTTTCATATCATTTTGCTTTAATAATTGTTTTATTCTTTTTCTTGTGGCATCTGAAAGTTGCATAATTCCACCTCTTTTCTAAAAAATTATAGAAAAATTATATCAAAGTGGAATAGTCTACAACCAAGGAATTCCTTAATATAAAATAAAAAATTAAGAAATTCCTTAATAAAGTATTGTATTTTATAAAAAACAATGATACACTATTAAGGAATTCCTTAATAAAATAAAACTACTATAAAAAGAGTTATAGTAGTTTTAAAGGATAAGTCTTATGCTGTAATAATTTCTTTAGAATTTGATTTTGTATTTTTTGGATAAGGTGTCATTTCATCAGTTCTATATAATAAATAATCAATACTAGTATTATAAAAATCTGCTAATTTACACAATAATTCTAAAGGAATATTTCTTTTATTAAGTTCATAATAAGAATATGCAACTTGAGAAATATTAAGAAATTTGCTTAATTGTTTTTGAGTAAGGTCGTTATCTTCTCTAAGATTTTTAATGCGAGTTTCCATATTTTTTAGTTCCTTTCTTAAATAAAAATTTTAAAAGATGTACAAACTATAAGAAAAACTAAAAAAATTATAAAATAAAACAAAATGTTATATTGAAATTTAAAACATATTGTTATATAATGAATTTATAGCAAGAGAAAAAGGAGAAAAAGTTTATGAGAAAATTTAGAAAAAATCATGGAATTACACTAATAGCTTTAGTGGTTACAATCATTGTTTTACTAATTTTAGCAGGAGTAACAATTGCCACTCTTACTGGAAATAATGGAATATTAACGAGAGCAGAAGAGGCAAAAAATAAAACAGAAGAAGCTCAAAAGGATGAAGAAAATACTTTAAATAGTTATGAAGACAAAATAAATGAATATGCAGGAATAGACTGGAATACAGCATTAGCTAATGCACAAAAACATCCAGATCAAAAAACAAGCACAGCAATAGGAATAGGAACAGACGGAAGAGCAGTTAATATGGATTTATGGGAATATACAAAATTAGATGATGGGACATATGTTCTAAATAGTGATGAAACAATGAATGCAATTGAAGAACGGAAATTGGACAGCTGCACAAAAAGGATATAAGGGAGCCTTTGCAGAAAAAGGCGAAATAGAAGGAACTATCCCGCAATATATAAAAGAAGAAACAGATGATACGTTTATTGAGGTTACGAATTTGACATATCTGTTTGCTGATTGTACAGGATTAAAAGTGATGCCCAGAATTCCAAGTACTATAAAAAATATGATGAATACTTTTTTGAATTGTAATAATTTAACTACATTATCTATTATTCCAAATGGGATAGAAGTATTAGGTAGTACATTTTCAGGATGTACAAGTTTAATTGAAGCACCTAATATACCGAGTAGTGTAACAAATATGAATCAGACATTCTTGAATTGTAGAAGCTTAATAAGTGCACCTATTATACCAAATAGTGTGGTAACTATGACACAAACATTTGGTGGATGTACAAGTTTAACAACGATATCTAATCTTCCAGATAATGTAGAAAATATGGCTTTAACATTTTATGATTGTACAAGTCTCAAAACTGTACCAGAAATACCATCAAGTGTAACAAATATGAATCAAACATTTTCAGGATGTAGTAGTTTAACAGGTATAATTACTATAAATGCTAATTTGAGTGGAGCAATTATTTCAGGAGATAAAAACGATTATTATGCTGTTTTTTGGAACGCAGCAACTAATGAAGGATGTAGTATAAAATTAACAGGAACGTGTCCAATGCTAGAAAACATAGTAAGTAGTACTAATAGAAGTAATATTACTTTACTATAGTAAAGTACTTGCTAGTTCGTACTCAATATTGCATTAGAAAGAATGTAATTTTATACTAATTTCAACAGTTGGTTAATCAAATAATTTTGAGCAAAATATGGAGGAACACATTGAAAAATGGTTAATTTTTTTGTAAATAACCTCCTTAAAGGCTCCAAATTATAATAGCCTACAAACTTTATAGTTTGTAGGCTGTTTTCTTTTCTATTTCATTTATATACCTATAAATTTCTCCCCAATTATATAACACTTTTATATATTCATTTTCTTCTAAGTCATATGATGGAGCATCTTTTAGATATATTGTTTTAATTTTTGCATTAGCAATGCTTTTACATTTATCACAAGAATCATCAATCATTATATCTATGTTTTCTTTTATGCATATTTCATCTTTATTTTCTGTTGCCCAGTAGTATTTATCAAATATATCCATTTCGTTTTGTTTTAATCTTTCTTCTGTTATTTTAATCATGTTTTTATTTATTCCGCCTCTTGCTGTTATTAATATTAGTGTGTGTCCTTCTGATTTTAGTAATTTTAGTACTCTTTTTGCTCCTGGCATAAAGTTTGATTCTACTACTATTTGTTTGTGATACTTTTTTATAAAACCTTGTATTTCCTCTTCTGTCCAATTAAATCTTTTTTGATATTTTATTTCACGGTTGTCTTTTTTGCTGTTTTGTTTTAAGTCTATTAAGTCATATAGTTCTGAATATACTCTATATTCTTTTTCTGTGTCAAATACTACTCCATCTAAATCTATACCAATTCTCATACTCTCTCTCCTTTTCTCTTTAATTTTATGGTTATAATATACAACGTTTTTTTATATATTCTATATTTTTATCTTACCTCCATATATCACCATTTATATGTTTTGTTAATGCCATAATAAATGCATTTCTTGTTAAATCAATTCTTGAAACTGCATTTTTTGTTAAATAGCTTATTCCTCCTTTTCCTTTGCCTAAGTCTTTTCCACTAAATATTTTATCCATAACTTTTCCAAGTTCTGTTTCTTTTATTTCTTCTATATATTTATCAGGTATTGGAAATCCTTGGCTTGTTCCTATGCTTTGAAATCCTTTTGAATCTTCTATAACAACACAATTGATATCAATCCAGGCTCCTAATGAATTTGTAATTCCTGCTTCACTTGATATATAAAAATCTGGCTCTAGTTGATTTTCTTTTGCGTATTTTTTTAGGTTTTTTACCCTGTTTTTAGCGCCTTGTAATATTTCTTGATTAAATGGTTGGTCTCCTACTTCTGAATCTACGGCAATTCCTTGTATTTCAACATTATTAAAGTATTTTTCGAATGCTTCTTTTGCTCCTTGTATCTTTCCTGGATTTTTTGTTCCTATTAATATTTTCATATTTTTACACCTCTGGTTTTTTGTTTACACTATATCATGGATTTACATTTTTCTCAACAAATTTGTTAAAAAATCCATAGGACGAATTTTGTAATTTTTTCGTCCTATGGATTTTTATAAGCCGAATTTTTTATCTTTTTAAAATTATTCCACCAACTTTATCTATCATATTTTCCTCTATCTTTAAAGTTTTAATGCAGTTATGTCTTTTATAGAATTAAAAACATAACTTTTTACTCCATATTCATTTCCTGCTTCAACATTTTTTTGGCTATCATCAAAAAATATTGTTTCTTCTTTATTTAAGTCAAATCTTTCAATTAATGTATCAAAAATCTCTTTGCTTGGTTTTTTTCGATGTTCTTTACAAGAATAAACTCCTCCATCTACCATATTTAATATGTTAAGTTTATCATTTAAATAGTTATACGATACATCTGTTATATTTGAAAGGAAATATATTTTATATCCTTTATTTTTTAGTTCGCATATCTTTTCTAAGTTTTCTTTGATAACTGGTAATGCTTTTTCTTGATATTCTTCTGATAGTATTTTTTTTATATCATCTGAATATTCAGGATTTTCATTCATAAGTTGTTTCATATATTCAAATTGAGATAGGTTTCCTAATATACATTCTTTAAATCTGCTATCTCCATATATTATTTTACATATTTTATTTACTTCATAGTCTGTTTTATTTAATAATTCTATTAAGGGGTTATTTCCCCATTCTAAAACTATTCCTCCAATGTCAAATATTATATTTTTTATCATATATCCTCCTAAAAAAGCTTTGTTTTAGTGATTTTATCATAAAAATTCAAAAAAGAAAATTTTATCATATTGCATCTTTATTAATTATAAATTACCTTTCTTCTTCATCCTTATAAATTATTTGTCTTTCTATATTAAAATATTTATATAGTTGATATATTTCCACTTTCGATATCATTGTCTTTTAAATATTCTTTTAAACTTTCTTGTGCTTTTCTTAAATTAATCATCTAATTTATAAATTAATATATTCTAATATTTTTACTGAATCTAAAGAATATACTTTATTTTCTTTAAGAGCCTTTAATGTTATTTTTACCCCTTTTTTATCTCTTAACTTTTCATCTGGCATTTCTTTTAGTTCTTCTTTTGGAATCCATTGCACATCTAAGATTTCTTCTTTATTAAATGATATATTTTCTTCTAATAATTCTGTTGTAAATGTTATTATTATTAATGTAGTATTTTCTATCTCTTTACTCATTATTGGAAGTACATTTTTTAATCTGACTTTACATCCTGTTTCTTCAAATATTTCTCTAATTGCCCCTTCAAATATAGTCTCTTCATTTTCTAAATGTCCTGCTGGTATATTCCATTTTCCATAACATTTCTTTTTGGCTTCTTTAACCATTAATATTTTATTGTCTTTTTCAATAATTCCTCCTACAATAATTTCCATATTCTTACACCTCTAACTCTCTAGCCACACTATATCATAGATTTACATTTTTCTCAACAAATTCAGTAAAATTCGCATTAAATATACTGAATTTTTACTCAAAAAATAAAACACCTATTACTATGTCTTTTAAAATCTATTGGCTCTAATGCTAAAACTGATTTTATACTATGAAATATTGAATAATATGCTCTATTATTTGCTCCTTTAAATTTCTTTGCATTATACAAAATTTCTGCTTCTTCTAAATTTTCTTTTGCTTGTTCTAATCTATGTTTTGCTAATTCTTTTGATATTTTAGGACTCACTTAACACCAC
>CALXCJ010000077.1 GCA_944386775.1 uncultured Clostridia bacterium | reverse complement strand
TCTTGTACATTATATATAAATTTATTAAAAGACACTCCATCTTCTTCAACAGATTTTGCTTCTATTTCTACACCAGTTGCCAACTCATTTTCGCCATCATAAATTGGCGTTACTCTATATAAAACATGATAATCCTTACCCTGTTCATTTTTTTGTTTAATCCAATTTGCAACTATATTTTCATAATCTACCATAGCATCATTTAACTGTACTGTACCTGTAATTAGATTTTGTCTGTTATTATTTTCATTTCCTAATTGCCATGCAATTAGATGACATCTCTCATATAAATGATAGCGGTTATTTTCTCCATATATATATTGAATCCAACCAGTAGGCTTATATGAAAGACTTCCCCTTTCTGTTCCTTCTGGTGGCATTGTATATTTGCATATATTTGCAAAAGCTACACCTGCTCTCTCAAATTCATCAAGTTGTGAATAATATTCAAAATTTTCTGTAGTTATATCTGTATCTTCAAAGTAAGGCACATTATTATTAATGTCAATAACTATTTGTCCAGAATATTCCGGAATGTCATTCATACTAATGTTAGTATGAATATTATTTACTATATTTGTTTGTGTATTTTCAGTTGATATATTGTTTGGTAATTCTTCTTGATTTGGAAATATTACATATCCAATTAAAGCTAATAATATTATTAAAACTATTATTATTCCTATTTGTTTTAAGTTTTTCTCTTTCATAGCCTCTTTATTATTCATTTTTCTCCCTACCAACAATTCGTTTTTCATAATTACTTTACATTATAATACTGGAAAATTTTCAATTCTAATATTAATAGAAATAATAGAACTATAAAAAAATTCAGAATACAAACAATTAAGAAATAAATTTTAAAAATGAGATAACTGTTTATTATATACCATATTTTGTGAATTTTTTCAACAATTTTTGATTGATTTATACAATAAAATTATTTAAAATTTAAAAAAGTAAGAAAGTTAATAAAAATACTAACTTCCTTACTTCTTCTTGTAATAATATCTATTAAATCCAGCATATTTAAACCTAATTTTAAGCATGAATCAAATTATTTTGTTCTACTCTTTATTTTTATTATTATTTAACTATACTTGAAAAATTATAAAACACACTTTTTAGTTTTATATTTCCACTCTTTACCCTATATAAACTATTATATAAATAATAACTATTTTTTCTAGTTTCCAATGCAAATCCTTTTTCCACTTTTATAGTTTCTTGTTCTTTCTGTATTTTATCTATTTTCTTAGTGTTTGATATAATATCTATATCTTTAATCACAAACCCTAATAAAGCATTTTCATTATTATATGAAGAATATTTTTCTTGAACGAATCTACAAATACCTTCCTTCACAAAAGCCTTATTCAATGTTTCTGTTCCATCAATTCTTTTACACTCTATTATATAATAATCTTTTTTGTTCTTAAGAAATGTATTTAATCCTACTACTTTTATATCAACTCTTCCTTTATAACTTTCGGTTTCCGGATTATAATTTTCTGGAACTTCTGCTTCAAATCTTAAAGGAAAAACTTCAACTTCATATCCTATTTTTTTTCTAAAATTATCATTATCAAGATAATTTTCTAATAAATGTGTTCTTATTTTTTCCTCTTTATTTTCGATTTTTATACTTTCTTTTTCGCATGTTTTTTTCATATGATTCATTGATAAAAAAATAAACTCAATAATCTCTTCTAAAGTTCTTTTTTTAAAAAGAATATTTAATTCTTTATTTTTAAAACCACCTTCCATTTAGCAATCGCCTCCATTCTCTGAAAGCAATTCTTCTATAACAGTATCTAAATCTATATTTGCCATTGCAGGATGCCAATTTTTATATTCATTTGTCTTTATTATATAAAATGAGTTTTCTTCAAAATTTACCACATCTTTTATTTGATAAAACATATCTGTGTATTTTTGAATAGAAAATCTTGTCATTATTTCCTTATTATAGTCAATGTTTTCTTTTATCTCTATATCAATTTTGGGTTTATTATCACAAATTACTAACTCAAATATAGAAAATCTATTTACAATTTTTGGATATATTATAATTTTTATAAATTTATTTTCTTTATTAAATATTTTACTAAAATATTTAATAAAAATCTGACTGTATTTTTTTAAATCATTTACCGATACTTCTTTTAATATAATATCTTTTTTATTTTTTACAATAGGAATCTGAACATTTAGTATATAATCAATAAAATTATTATTTTCCAAATTAAATTTTTCTAGTATAATATCATCTAATTCTTTTATTAGTTGTTTTTCATTAGAGGCTCTTTTAAAATCCCATTGTTTCTGTTTTTCTTTTTGTATTTCTTTTACTTTTTCCTTGATTTCTTCACTATACACATATGGTAATGTTTTTATTTCTTTAAAAAATCCCTGTTCTCTTTCTACTCCAGCTGAAGTGCCCAGCATAAAATTTAAGTAAGCATATAATGATGAATTTACAAGACCTGTTATATTTAAAAGTATATCTGTATCTTTCATTTCACCTTTTATAGCATAAATGCCATTTGTATATAAAAATTCTTTTTCTGAGTATGCAGCTCTCATTCTGTATGTATTAACATTTAATCCTTTTTTAATTATACAATATGGTGGTGCAAATTGTTTCTCAGTCGCAACTCTATAAATACTAGTTTTATTAAACTCTTTCATATTATCATAATTAATAAAAAAACTATCCATATCTTGCTTTGCATCTAAAATTTTCTTTCCTATAAAATGCCTTGAATCTTTTTTTCCTTCTCCTGCACTAATTCCAGATTTAGCTATAAGATTATTTTCATTAATAATATCTTGTAAAGTTTTATATGACTTTCTTATTCTTTTTATTATCTCTACATCATAAATTGTTCCATATAATAAAACTTTCCATGCCCAGTCATTATCTCTTAAAAATATTTGTGATATGAATTTTATATCATTTCTTTCTAAAGCTATAATATTGAAATATTCGAAAAATATATTAGGTTTAAAACATATATGTTCTATCTCATTTTCTAAATAATTAGTATTATCAACACTAAAAACAAGAATTATTGAAGGTGCCTTAGCATTTTTAAATAATAAACTTCTTACAGTTGATAAATCAATTATTTTTTCTATTTTTGTATTTTCTAATAATACTTTTCTAAACTCTGCTGCTGGTTCCTGACTATTATATAATAATTTAGATGGCAAAACTAAACAACATTTTGTTTTTGTACTGCAAAATTCTTTTACTCTATATATAAAACTTCTGCTTATTTCTTTCTTTGCATTTGGATAATTATTTTTTATGCAATATTCTAAATGTTTTCCATCAACACTTCCCCATGGTGGATTTCCTATTATTACATCAAATTGTATTTTTTCAAAAATCTTCGTTACTTTATTGTCAAAAAAATCATATATAAATAAGTTACTATTTTTTATATTTGGAAATTTAAACCCTTGTAGAGTCCTTGGATTTCTATAATCTAATATAGTTAAATATAATGAAAATATTGTAACATCTATAGACTCATCATTTATATCTATTCCAAATATATTATCTTTCAATATATTTTGTATTTTTTCATTATCATTAATAAAACCATTTTTATCTAAATTGTTTTCAATAATACATCTAAAAGTTTGTACTAAAAATATTCCGTGATCCACATGACGGATCTAATACTTTTAAATTTTTGCTATTTCCTAATAAAGGCTTTATAGATTGTTCTATTATATAATTTACTAAATAATCCGGTGTATAAAAAGCTTTATCTCTTTCTTGAACTTCCTTTCCTAGTAATATTTCATATATATTACTTATTAACTCTACTGGAATAATATTAAAATCATACATGTTAAATAAAGAAATTTGACCTGAATTTAATACTAATTTTCCTGATAAAAAATCTGATAATAACTTAAGAGCCTCTTCGTTTAAATTTTCATCATATATTTCATTATTCAGTTCAAATAAGTTACCATTGAATTTATCTTTTAAATGTTCAAACAGTTTATATAATTCTTTTTTATTTTTTGTAATCTCTATTAATTTTTCTCTAGCTTCATTTATATTTTTAGGAAAATCTTTATAGTCTATGTCTATTTCTTTATCAATCAAATATCTTATAAATATCATTCGTAAAATTAATTTCGTAGCATAATTTATGTGATATTTCTCCTTTAACTGTTCTGTAATATACTTTATATTCTCTAACATTAATTCATTCAATTTCTTGTTTGAATAGTTTTTCTTATATTTAATCCAAAATCGTTGATTAATAATATTCCAAAAAGAAAAATCCGTTTCTTTGTTACAATCTTTTTTATCTATTTCTTCTAAAAGTTCAATAGAAACTTCATTGATATCTAATTTGCTTCCATTATATATCTTAATTTTATCTACATCATCAAATATAACAACAGGAATTTGCATATTCCATATTTTCTTATTTAATTCTTTTCTTTCATATTCATTGTTTATCTTTTCGAAAAACAAAACAAATGGTTTGTTTTCTATACAATAAAAAGCATATGGTTTTACTTCCTTTATTGACTTTATATTTTGTAAAGATATTTTTCCTTTTAAACTTGCTAGTTCTTCATAATAATATAATTCTTTTGAGTTCCTATATCCAAGTTTATCTATTATTTCTTCTATTGATTTAATAATAGCCATCAAATACCTCCTTACTTTTGTATAAATATATAATAAAAAGCAATAATTTTCAATAGTTTTTCATCTTTTTTCCTCTAACTTTTGTATGTTTAATTCCTGTCTTTGTACTTCTCCAATATTATAATCATTACCTATCATTTAATATAAATCTTTCTATTACTTTACCGACTCCATCATCATGATTAGAAGATGTTATATAATCGGCATTTTCTTTTACATAGTCATCAGCATTGCCCATTGCTACTCCTAATCCTGCAAATCTTAGCATTTCTATGTCATTTTCTCCATCACCTATTGCTATTACTTCTTCCTGCTTTATTTTACATTTATCCATAATAAATTTTATTGCCTCTGATTTCTTTATTCCCTTTTTTACAAATTCAATATATTCAGGTACACTACTTGTTACTTCATACTTCTCAATAATTTCTTTTGGAATATTTTTTCTTACTCCTATTATTTTTTCAGGTTTATCCATAAAAACAATTTTATATATATAGTTCTCTCCTTTATCAAAATCTATTTTATTAAAATTTTCAATTTTTAGGTTCATCCCTTTAGAATTTTTATTTTTCTGTATAACTTCTGGTATTGCTTCTGCACGATGAGCACTTTTAGAATATAACATAATTGGAACATTTAATTGTTTTCCTAAGCTTATTAATTCATTTACTTCATGTTTATCTAGATTTTTTGAATACAGAACTTTACCAGTAATATTTTCAACAATCATTGCACCATTAAAACAAATTGTATATTGGTTTTCTCTTCTTAAATCTAATTCGTTAATATATCTTTCTAGTCTATAAAAAGCTCTTGCACTTGAAATCATTATTTTTACATTTTTCTTCAATGCCTTTTTTACATTTTCTATAGTTCTATCTGTCAAATTTTTATCATCTGTTACTAATGTTCCATCTAAATCTGTTGCTATAAGTTTATACATTTACTCGCCTCCAATCTTTTTATTTTTATAAAGCAAGATTATTTTATCAAAATTATTTATTTCTTGCAATTATATTTTATGAAATATTAAAATCCCATTTTATAAAAAAATCAAGTAAATTTATTTACTCTTAATATTGAATCATTTTTAATGCCCAATATTCGCCAGCGTGGTGTTTTGACACCCTTTTAGCTGTTTAAGAGAAAATCTCCTAATACCTTTTTAGCTCGCTGAGAGAAATTTTTTATTACCATTTTATAAGTTTAATCTCGAATTTTATAAGGAGTAATTTTATTTTTACATATTAAAATTTGCATATAAACTACTTAAAAATTCTTTAGAATATTCTCTTTGATTCTCATAATTTGACAAAAACTTTCTTTGCTCTCTATTATTAATTTTATTATTATTTCTTATATTATTATCTTCCACGTTTTGATGAATAGCCTGTCCATTTTTTGATTGATACTGGTATCCATTATTTAATGAATATGGCATATCATTTATATAAATCCTTCTTTGAATTATTTGTTTATTTTCATTTCTAATTAACTTAACAATTATAAAACCTCTATCTCTTAAGTCTGAAATCCAACTTGAAATCGTTTTGGAGTTTACATCTAATTTCTCTGCTAAATATTTATTAGATGCAAAACAATAGCCTTCTTTACAAGCAAGAGATGTTATTATTGCATATAA
>CALXCJ010000076.1 GCA_944386775.1 uncultured Clostridia bacterium | reverse complement strand
CCAGAAGACAACAAAAAAAGAAAAACACAAAACAAAACCAAAAACAAAAAGGAAAAAAAAAGTAAAAAATAGAAAGAAAGATATCACTTATGATATCTTTTTTCTAATAACATTAAGGCTTTAATCTGAAAAAATAATATATTTATATATTATTTTCCAAAGATAAATAAAGACACATAATATCATATTTGGTCCGGAAAAATTATAGCATAAATAAGAAAAACTCATATGCAAAGTAAAAAAAAATAAAAATTTCAAAAAGTTTTATTAAATTCCTTAGAGTTTTAAAAATTAAAAAAATTAGAAAAATCCAAAAAAATAACAATATTTTTTAAAAAATTATAACTTTTTTTAAATTTTTTAAATTTTTTTTGAAATTTTGAAACTTTTTTTGTGCTAAAAACCGTCTATATAATAGAGGTGAAAAATATGATAAATTTATTAGTAGTAGAAAACGATCCAGAAAAATGTAGAAAAATGGTAAACTATATTTCCCAAAACACTTTTGACATAAGAATTTACTGTATTGCCTATTCAGAGAAAGACGCTATTTCTATGATTAATAGTCAAAAAGCAGATTTAATTTTATTAGATTTAGACTTACCAAAACTTGCAGGTTTTAGTATTATTAAACATATTACAAGGAATAAACTTAAAAAGTATGAAAATTCCATATTTGCTATCTGCAATAAAACAAAAACTACAGCATATATTGAAGATAATCCATATGTAAACTCTATATTAAAAAAACCTGTAATTTTAGGTGAGCTTGTTAGTAAAATTGAATTATATATTACTGAAAAGCTTAGTAAATCTAATGAAGCCATAGTAAAAAGTAAAATTAAATATGAACTAGACAAACTAAATTATAACTTTGCGTATAATGGAACAAAATTTATTGCAGAGATGATTTATGAAATTTATTCTAACCCAGAAAAATCGTTTGAAAATTTTAATAGGGATTTATATCCCATTATTGCTAAAAGGCATGATAGATCACCTAATACTATAAAATGTGATGTGCTACAAGCTACAAGATCAATGATTCTGGATTGTAAAGAAGAAATAATAATGAAATATTTTAATTATGCTTGTTCTGCACATCCTACTGTTAAAGAGGTAATTACCACAATTCTTAATAAAATGGGGGATTATTACGGATAACTAATATTAAAATGGGATGATTTAGAAATGTTTTAGTTAACAAAAAAATCAACCAGATTTGATTTACTGATTGATTTTGGTATTTATCTGTTTTATTAGTTTGAACAGAAACATCATTGGAGGCGTCGGGCGGATTCGAACCGCCGAATGCAAGTTTTGCAGACTTGTGCCTTACCACTTGGCTACAACGCCAAAAATATTTTAATAGTTTTATATTTGAATTAATCTTATATTTAATTATATGTTATAGTATTAAAAATAGTACTAGTATGAATTAGGAATTTGAATGTATTTTTTATTATATAATTCTCGATTATAGTCATTTTTAAAGAATGTACTTTAAAATTATTTAAAATTATCTGTAAAAATAAATTTAAACTATTTATTTTTTCAAATAAAACTTAATTTTAAGCTATCAAATATTTTAATAAAAACTAAAAATCGTAAAAACAATTTTAATTATAATGTTTTTACGATTTTTTAGTTTTTTCTTAAATTTTATTTAATATTCAAATTATATTTATGTAACATTCCAGCAAATTCAGCTCTAGTTGCTGTTCCGTGTGGTGTTAAAGATTCTCCATTATTGTTTCCAGTTATTACTCCTGTTCCTACTGCCCACTGCATAGCTGTTAGTGCATAACTTGATACTTTTGATCCATCACTAAATTTACTTAAATCTGATTTTATAGATACATTCTTTCCTTTATATTGTGCATAATTTCTTAATATTCCAGCTAAGTCTTGTCTTGTTATATTTTTATCTGGTCCAAATGTTCCATTTTCATATCCATGGACTATACCTTTTTCTGTTGCCCATACTATTGCATTATAATAATATTGTGAAGAACTTACATCACTAAATTTATTTTTTATTGTAGGTTTTGGATATCCTTCCATTCTATGTAATATTGTTACAACCATTCCTCTTGTTATATTGTCATTTGGTGCGAATTTGGTAGAATTATAACCTAATATCATTTTATTTGTTACAGTATATTTTACAGCATTATAAAACCAATTTGTAGACTTTACATCTGAAAAAGGAACTATGTTGTTTAATATTTGTATACTTGGCTTTGTATTAGTATTTTTTGGTTGTGAAATTTTTTCAGGTGTTCCATCTGTAAATGTTTGTACCCAATAATATTTTCCATCATTTGCTTGGTAACATCCTATACCAATACAAGTATAATTACTATTCAAAATATTTGCTTTATGTCCTGGAGAGTTCATCCAAGATGTCATTACACTCTCAGGAGTCGTTTGATATTCAGCTATATTTTCTGCAGCTCTATAATATTGAGTTTTTGTAATTGAGCTATCCCAGCTAGATCCATTTGGTCTTTCATGGTCTAAATCAAAATATACTACAATTTCTTCTGCTCTTTTCATAGCTGTTTCTAAAAGGCTTTTGTCCATAGTTAATGCTTTAACACCTTGTTTTGCTCTTTCTTTATTTACAAGTTCTAATACCTTGTACGCATAATCATATAATCTGGTTCCTTGTACATCATAATTATATGCAGCTATATAATTTCCGTTGGATTGTTTTACTAATTTTGTTTTAGAAATATCAAAATTTGTATTTGCCCAATAATCATTTTGTATTTTTCTATGGTCATAAAAAGCACAATCTTCTAAAAATACTACATTTGCAGGTATTGTAATATTTTTAAGAGCCCAGCAATCCCAAAATGCTCCAAAATCAATTCTTTCTAAGCTTTCTGGTAAAGTTACTTTTGTAAGACTTGTACAATAGTAAAATGCTCCTTTAATTATTGTTTTAATATTTCCATTAATTACAACTTCTTCTAGATTTTCACATTCTTTAAACATTAAATATGAAAGTACTTCTGCATTTGCATTTACTGTAGCCTTTTTTAAGCTTGGACACTCTGGAAATATTTGAGCTCCAATTTCTGTAACAGAGCTTGGAATTGTTATTTCTTCAAGTGCAGGCATATAACCAAAAGCTTCTGTATCTAGAGTAGTTACTGTATTTGGTATAATTACTTTTTTTAGATTTGTAGCTTTAAAAAATGTGTCACCATTTATTGTTGTAGTACCACTTGGTATGCTGTAAGATGTTGCTGTCCTTCCAGCAGGGTAATAGTATATTGTTTTTTTATTTTTGCTAAAAAGAACACCATCAATACTTGTATATGTTGTATTTGAATTATTTACATATATATTTTTAAGGTTAGGGGTTGTAAGCGTATAAGTTGTTAGACTAATAGAATTTACTGATGCTGAAAGTGTTAATGTTTCCAAATAATTATTAATGATAGCTTCAGATTCTATAGATATAACTTTATCAGGAACAGTAAAAGATTTATCTTTTTTAGCATATGGGTATAAAATCATTTTCATCATACCATCTGGGGTTAGGTCATAGATTACATTATCTATAGTTTTTAAAAGTTCATTTTTACTAGATATTGTTATACTAGTTAGTTTTTCACATTCAAAAAATGTAGTATTTCTTATTGCTGAAAGTGTCTCTGGAAAACTAACAGATGTAAGTGCTGTATGTTGAAAAGCATAATATGAAATATTATCTATTCCTTTTCCAAAAGATACCTCTTGTAGATTGGTACAATCTGCAAAAGCACCTTCTCCTATGTAGCCAACAGTATTATCTGGTATAATAAGTTTTTTAATTGAAGTGTTTTGGTAAAATGCTGCATTTTCAATGCAATAAACTCTTTTGCCTCCAAGAGTTTTTGGAATTGTAACAGTTGATTCATTTCCTGTATATTTTGTTATAGCAGCAATATCTTGTGTAATTATTGAAGTAATGTGACCAGTTACTGTTGCAGTGATTATCTTATAATCTTCTACTATTCGGTATTGGTAATTTCCTTCTGTATAAGTAGTGTCATTTGTAGCTCCTACTTGTGCCATATAAGCATTATTGGTATTTGTGGTTGAACTTGCATTTATGCTTGAATTTGAATTTTCACTTTCACCTAAATTTGAACTTGAATTTGAATTTGCATTTTTACTTTCACTTAAATTTGAACTTGTATTTGTATCTGTATCTGTATTTGCATCTGTATCTGTATCTGTATCTGTTGAATCTTCTTTAGTAAACCCTTCACTTGGAACTTGAATTTCTTTATCTGAAATTATTTCGTCACCTTTAGTTGTTTCAGCATTTGCAAAACTATAAAAAGAAAGTAGTGCAAAAATAATTAATGAATAAATAAATAAGTTTTTAAATTTTCTCATAAAACTTTTCCCCTCCCTTTTTTGGTTGTATGAACTAAAAATTTTGAACTTAAATTGATATGTGTAGAATACAACCTTGTTTTTAGAAATATATTATTTTGATGTGAAAAATTGTGTATTTCTTTATGTATATACTATATTATAATTTTGGTAAAAAAACAAGGTAAAAGTTAAATTTTATGCAAAAATTTAAGTGTCAAATATTATTGATATAACATATAAACTATGCTATACTATTATTGTTCAATTAGTTATTGCTACTCAAAAACTATTAATGAATATGTCGCGAGACAGATTTCATTTTTAGGCATTACTAGAAATGCTTTCCATACTTTTTAACTAATTGAACAAGTTATCAATAAGTGGTGGAGTATGGTTTCTAGTATGCTTTGTAGCTAAGAGAGTATCTTATATGGTACTCTCTTTTGTTATTTTTGGTTCAATATTAATAGTTGAGCCTAAAAAAACAACCTACAAACTTTTATAATTTGTAAGTTGTTATAATTTGGAGGCGACAGCCAGAAAATAACCAGCCTCAAAGCCTCTATTTCTGTATAGTTTCGGACATCTGCTGTTTAAATTTATTGCAATTTTACTGCAACCACATAATTTATTTATACTATAAATTAATTGTAAATTTTTACTATGTTCGCTTGTTTTTTTATGTAAAATATAGTAGTATATTACCAACCTTTCTTGTCAAAAGGTAGTCTTTTACATAAGGACGGAAGGGGGGAAGCACATATGACAAACGCAGAACTAATTTTGCAACTAGTAGATAAATTATTAAAACAAAAAGAAGAAATTGAAACATTAAAATCTACTAAAGCAAATACAAAAGATGAAAAGATTAAAGAAGACAATACATAATAGTATTGTCAGACAGGATAGAATGTTGTGGTCTATCCTGTTTTTATATAATAAAAAAGTATGTGTAGTTGTGATACACATACAAGCACAAATGACATTCGCAGAACTTTGAATGTTTTTGTTTAATGTAACTTTATAATAACATTTTTTTATATATTTGTCAAATATTTTAAATATTTTTATCAAATTGGAGGCAAACGTCGTAGTTATTTACAACTTTTTTCTCTTAATGACTGATACAAATATAAATCAATTTACTAAAGTATATCACAATCTTTATAAATTGCAATAAAATTTATTTAAAAAACAGGGAAATTTCATCGATTATTACAGAATTGTAATATTTACTAATATATGTTAAACTCATTGTGGTGATAAAAATGAGTTTAAATGAAGTATTTAATATGTATTTTGGAATAATTGATGATGATAGATGTGAAGTAAATGTTTTACATCCGTTAATAAATGTACTAAAATTATGTTTAATAGCTACATTATGCGGAGTAGATGAGTTAGACAAAATAGTAGATTATGGAAAAAATAAAAAAGAGTTTTTAGAAAAAGAATTTGAAATAAAAGATATTCCTTCAAAGCCAACATTAACAAGAATTTTTGCTATGATTGACTCTAAAATGTTAAGTTTAAGTATGGCATGTATTTTAAGTCATATAATAGCAACAACTCCTGAACAAATAATGCTGGATGGAAAAGCAATAAGGTCAACAGATGCAATAAAATCAATAGAAAAAATGATGAACATAGTAACAGCATATACTGATACAGGAATAGCAATAGGACAAAAAACAGTAGATAGTAAAAGCAATGAAATACCAGCAGTAAGAGAATTGATAGAAATGTTAGATATAGAAGGGAAAGTATTAACAATGGATGCAATGCATTGTCAAAAAGAAACAGTAGAAAAGATAATAAATAATAAAGGAGACTATGTAGTACAATTAAAGGCAAATCAATGAACATTTTATGAAGATGTATATGCAATGTTTGATGATAAATATATGGATGAAACAGATAAAGATTGCGAGTATGAAATATATAGTACAATGGAGAAAAGTCATGGAAGAATAGAAAAAAGGACCTGCTATGTATTAAATGAAATTGCCTTTTTTACAAATTATATAAATGACTGGAAAGGACTAAAAAAGATATTTGCAGTAAAAAGAGAAGTTGAAAGGGATGGAAAAACAACAAAAGAAATTAGTTGTTATCTAAGTAGTGTAAAAGTCAATATAAAATTGATAAAAAAATACAAAATTAAATTGATAAAAAAATTCAATGTTGTTTTTCCAGAA
>CALXCJ010000075.1 GCA_944386775.1 uncultured Clostridia bacterium | reverse complement strand
AGGAATAAAAGAAATAAGACAAGAAGATGAATATGGTGGATATAGAGTATCATTAGATGCAAAATTTGATAAGTTAGTTGTACCTATGAAATTAGACATAACAACAGGAGATGTTATTACTCCAAAGGAAATAAAATACAAATTTGATTTGATGTTTGAAGAACGATTTATTGAAATATTAGCATATAATATGGAAACTGTTATAGCAGATAAATTTGAAACAATCATATCTAGAAATATTGATACAACAAGAGCAAGGGACTTTTATGATATTTATATATTATGGACTACTCAACAACAAAATTTTGATAAAGAATTGCTAGGACAAGCTATTGTGAAGAAATTTGAGTATAGAGAATCTATTGATAAATTGAATAATATAGATGAAATAATGGAAGTTATAAAAGAAAGTGACGCTTTGAAAGAACATTGGAAGAATTATCAGAGCAAGTTTAGTTATGCAGAAGATATTAGTTATGAAGATACGATGAGAGTATTAGAAGAAATTATATTAATATTAAGGAAGTAAAAAATATGAGTGTATCAACTATAAAAGAATATGTAGAACAAATACAAAAAGAGAATATTGTTCAAGAAACTGAAGTAAGAAGTAAAATAATAAATCCACTACTAAATCTGTTAAAATATCCAAGTGAAAATATTGCAGAAGAGTATCCAATTTATGGAAAAGATGGAAGAAAAGATTTGAACTGCAAGAGAGCAGATATTATAGCTTTTAAACAAAATAATGCAAATGATCATAGAGATAAAAACGGAATAGATTGGGTTATGAATAATTCATTGGTTGTCATAGAATTAAAAAAGCCAGGTGAGAAACTTGAAGATGCAAAATATCAAGCATCATTTTATGCAATGTGGTCAAGATGTATTATTTACGTGACAACTAATGGAGAAGATATAATAATATACAGCTTACAAAATTATATAGCAGATAAGATTTTATTTAATGATAAAATTATAAATTTAGAGAAAAGTTGGCAAGAGTTAAATAAAATATTAAATTATAATAATCTCATCAAAAAGAAAAATGAGGATAATGTAGATATAAAAAATGAAAAATTAATATATTTAGAATATTGCAAGAACAAAATCAATGAAAATATTGGTTATTTAACCGAAGGAATAAATCGATTCTTAAAACGTGATAATGACTTATATAATATATGTGCACTTATGAATTTAACATTGGAAGATTCTAAAAAAATCGAATATAAAGAGATATTAAATGAAAATAAAGCATTAATATTAGGTAATGTTGGGGTAGGAAAAACTTATTTACTAAAGTTAATAGAGTCAGAGATATTGAATAGATATGCTAAAGAAGAAGGAAATATTATACCAATAATTATTACTGCTAAAGGATGGAAGAAAAATTACTTTTCAATTGAAGAAGCTATTTATAATTTGTTAAAATATAATGTGCCATATATTAGTATGGATTCTATAAAAGAAAAAATAGTAAATGGTGAATATATTTTATTAATTGATGGAATAGATGAGATAAAAAGAGAACGAAAATCCTTTATTAATGAAATAATAAATTTGTCTAAAGGAATAAATACAAAAATCATATGTACATGTAGAACCAATAATTATTTTGGAGAGTTAGATGAAGAATTAAAAAAGTATATTCTAGAGGAACTTACCGAAGAACAAATAAAAGAATATATAGAAAAGAACATTGGAGAACATGAATATTATAGGATATATAGTTCAGATAACAGACAAATAAAAGAATTAATGAGAAACCCATTATTACTATCAATGATAGTTTTTGTCTATAAGAATAATAATAAAGAAATACCAAAAAATAAAGCGATTTTATATAAGGCGTTTTTAGAGAATCTTATAAATTTAAGACCAAAAAATAAAAATGTGGAAATAAAATTAGATACTGATAAAAGAAGAAAAATAATACAAGATTTTGCTTGCTGTGATTTCAACTCAGATACTGATATGAGTAGTATTATTGATAAATATATAGGAACTCTTACTAGAAATGAAATAGAGGAAGAAATTCTAGATACAGGAATTATCGTAAAGAATGAATATGAATTTGATTTTTATCATTACTCATTTAAAGAATATTTTATAGCAGAGTACATATATCGACAAGATAATAAAAATATATATGAATTTATAAATAAAAATATTAAAGATAAGAATTTTTATGAAATTATCACATTTTTAGTAGGAATGTGTAAAGATGAAGAGAAACAAAAAATTATATTTAATGAATTAGAAAAACAAAATATAGAACTTTTATCCAAATGCTTAGACAGTAAATACAATTTTAGCAAAGAATTAGAAGTCAAAGAAATAGATTTAAGCTTAAAATATTTAATTTTAAAACAACTAAAAGATTCATATGAGAGAGTGATTGATGAAAACTTTTATGAATTAAAACAGCTTATGGACCCGTGGGATAAATATAGTGCGAAAGATATAAAAAATTTTAAAATAGGTATTAAAGGTAATATTACTGACCACAGTTTACAATATCATTTTTTTATTTTAGAAAATGAAAATAAAGAAGTAATTATTGAAGAGAATAAAGATAATCCCAAAATATATATGAAAGATAAAGATGGAAATAATATAGAAATACAATTCGGTAATTTGCAAATAAATAATCCAATGTACCCCATTAGTTTTTACAATTTTAAGAATAGTAAATTTAATATATATTCGTATAGAGAAATTGCTTTTGAATATATAGGGAAGCAATTGAAAAATATAGTTAAAAACAATAGATTTCCATTGATATGTAAAGATAACATTTTAATATATGAAATGTTAGAACAAGAATTAAAAAAATTACCTAAAAGTTTGAAAAGTGAAATAACAATTTCTTTATATGAAAATGATTCAAGAGTAATATATGATTATTTAAAAGATAAAATTAATCATAGTAGTATGCTCTATTTGATGTTATTTTTTACTAAGAATGAAAAGAATTGCAAAAATTATATGTTAACGAAATCGGATTTAAATAGAGAAGATTTAGATGCAAATTTGTGTTATCAGTGGGATTTATATAGTAATGAAAATATACTTAAATATGTTTCTAAATATTATTATTTATCTGAAATCGCGTATAGAGAGATTGTAGAAGAAAAATTTTATAATGTAAAAGAATATATGAAAAGTTATGAAAGAGGACCTAAAAAATTCTTTGGATATTTGTATAAAAATAAGAATAAAAAGCATATGTTTGAGATGGGAACATTGATGAGCTCATATAAAACTACTAATCAAACAGTAGAATTTCCATATATTAAACTTGTTGAGAGAGAAGAGCCTAACGAAAAAGAAGAAGAATTGAAGAATTTACTAAAAGAAATGGGAAAATCGGAAATAGAGATAACAACATGGACTTCATCATCTATGTTTGGATATTTTGATAAACAACCATTGTTTAAAAAAGTTTCGAAAAAGTTAGAAGAAGATTTAAAAAATATATTTCCGGATGATTAAGTTCATTGAGATTGAATGCTCTCAATTAAAATTGAGGGCAGGAAAGCGAGTATTAACATATCGCCTACACACATTGAAGGGCAAGCCTTCAAGAGTTAATAAAAGAACAAAAATTTTAAGCAGATTTGATGCAAAAATTCACCAAATGAACCAATAAAAAATGCCTATCAGAGTGCGAAAGTTCACTAGATGTACAAAATTTTATAAGAATAATGAGTTTAATTCACCAAATGAACTAAAAATTATAAATTTAGTACACCAAGTGAACTTAAAATAGTAGCATTTTTGATACAAATATGATATAAAGTAATTATACGAGGAGGAAAAATATGTTAGAAGAAAAAATTGTTTTAATAACAGGAGGAACAAGTGGAATTGGACTTGGAACAATAGAATATTTATTAGAGCAAGGTAATTATGAGATTATTTCTCTTTCAAGAGGAGATAAAAATTTATCTTTAGCAAAACAAAAATTAGGCGATAATGCGAATAGAATTACCTTTTTACAAGGAGATATTAGTAAAGAACAAGATTGTAAAAGAATATATGAAGAAATTGAGAAAAAATATAATAGATTAGATGGACTAGTAAATTCAGCAGGAATTATAAAACTTGGAGGAATCGAAGAACAGACTTTAGAAGAATGGAACAACTCAATTAATATAAATTTAACAGGAATATTTTTATTAACAAAAACTTTGCTACCATTATTGAAAAAAGGAACTAATCCATCAATAGTAAATATTTCATCTATGTCATCTGAAAGAGCAGGAGGTTCAATTGCTTATTGTGCAAGTAAAGCAGGTGTCGATATGCTAACAAAGTATATGGGACAAGAACTTGGAAAATATAATATAAGAGTTAATAGTGTAAATCCAGCAGCAGTATATACAAATATCTATGTAGCAAGTGGTGATTATACTCAAGAAGGATATGATAAATGGTCAGAAGATAAAAAGAAGTTATATCCATTAGGAAGAATAGGAGATGCAAAAAAAGATATAGCACCAACAATAGAATTTTTATTGTCAGATAAATCATTATGGACGACAGGTTCAATATATCTTGTAGATGGTGGTAAAAGTATATAGATAATTTCTAAGTACACTAAATGAACTAAGTGTTCAGTTCGCTTGGTCTACTTTACACTTAACATAATATAAATGGACAAAAGGGAAAAAAACGGGAATTGAACTTTATAGAACACCATAATATAATCGTATTATCAAAAAATGTAAAAACAAGAAAGTCAGTCGAAGCTAGCACGGCTGGCTTTTTCTGTTGCCTTTTTTGAAATTTAATTCAAGTTAAGGAGGATTTTTATGTTGTACGAAATGAATTTTGATAATACAAAAAATATTAAGATAAACGAAAATATTTTTAATTGCAGTATAAAAATAGCAACACTAAATAAAACATTTAAAGCAGGATTAATTAAAGAAAAGAGATATTTAGAATTAAAGCAAAATATTTTGCAAGAATATAATTTAACACATATAGGTATTTGAAAAATTAATATTTTGATGTATAATAAGTACATAAAGATTCTCTAAACTTGAGAAAGGAAGGTTAATTTTGAAAGTACAAGTTATAGAGAAGAAAAAAGGTCGAATTAATAGAACAACAGGAGAAGAAATAAAAGGAAATTTAAGAGTATGTGCCTATGCAAGAGTTAGTACAGAAAAAGAAGAACAATTAAACAGTTATAATTCTCAACTAAAGTATTATGAAGAAAAAATAAAAAGTAATAGTGATTGGAAATTTGTTGGCATTTATGCAGATGAGGGAATAACAGGAACATTAGATTATAAGCGAGATGGCTTTATGAAAATGATGCAAGATGCAACACAAAACAAATTTGATATGATAATAACAAAATCAATATCAAGATTTGGAAGAAACACAGTTGATACTCTAAAATATGTAAGAGGATTGAAAGAAAAAGGAATTGCTATTTACTTTGAAGAAGAAAGAATTAATACTTTAGAAATATCTGGAGAAATAATGCTAACAGTTTTAAGTGCAATGGCACAGCAAGAAAGCGAAAATATTTCTTCGCATGTAAAATTGGGATTACAAATGAAACAAAAAAGAGGAGAACTAATTGGATATAATGGATGTTTAGGATATGTATATGATAAAGATACAAAGGAAATCACAATCAATTACGAAGAAGCAGAAATAGTAAGATATATCTTTGAAAGATATTGTCAAGGAGTAGGTTGCACAACTATTGCTAAAGAATTAACAAATATGAAATATAAAACACCAACAGGGAAGAAAAAATGGCACGAATCAACAATAAGAGGTATTCTAAAAAACGAAAAATATAAAGGAGATGTCTTACAAGGAAAAACATATACAACAGATCCAATCTCACATAGAAGAGTAGTTAATATGGGAGAAGAAAATCAATATTACATAGCAGAACATCATGAGCCAATCATCTCTGAAAGAATGTTTAATCAAGTACAAGAAATTTTACAAAAGCGAGGAGGAGTAAGAGGCTCTGGAAGAAGAAAAGGAAACTTTAGTAGAAAATATCCTTTTAGTAGTAGATTATATTGTGGTTTCTGTGGTAGCTTACTTACAAGAAGAAACTGGCACTCTGGAACGAAAAATAGTATTACAGTTTGGCATTGTATGGAATTTGTAAAACATGGAAAAGAAAATTGCCCACATTGTAAAGCTATGAAAGAAAGTATTATAGAAGAAGCATTTACCGAAAGTTATAAGTTATTATGTAATAATAACAAAAAATTAATCCAAACATTTTTAAATGAAATGGAAGAAATTATACAAGAAGAAAGCAACGAAAGTTCTATTAAAAGACTAGAAGAAGAAAAGCAAATATTAAAAGAAAAGATAGACAAACTAATTAATTTAAACTTAAATGGAACAATAACATTAGAAACATTACAAGAAAAGAAAGCAAAAATACAAAATAAAATCAATCAAATACAAAAAGAACAAGAGCATTTACAACTAGAGTTAGAAGATTCAATTAGTTTAAATCAAGGATTAAACAAGTTTAAAACTTTATTTAAAGACAACGAAATCATGCCAGAATTTGATAAAGATATTTTTGAATTAATGATAGAAAGAGTTATTATAGGAGAAAAAGAAACAAATGGAAAAAATAATCCAAGAGTAATAACTTTTATTCTAAAATCTGGAAACGAAATCAAATGTCAAGAAGATAAAAATAAAGATGATTTGCTGTATTTGTCAAGTGAAAAATGGACCATTTTATAATTGAAAAACGGACCACTTTTTCAATTATAAAATTTATATATT
>CALXCJ010000074.1 GCA_944386775.1 uncultured Clostridia bacterium | reverse complement strand
ATAAAGTGTTGAAAGCAATGCGTTTAAAGGATTAGAAAAAAAGATAAAAAAATTGCCTACATTTACTTGACACATACTAACCTTCCAAAATAAACTTCCCCAATAGACAAACACTAAAATTTATAATATAATGCAAAAGAGGTGATTCTATGGCACATGTTTTTATTGTTAACGAAGAAACTTTAAAAACCCATTTACAATATATGTTTGCTGGAACAGGAGCAAAAAAATTTAACTGTGATTTTTTATTTAATAAAACTAAAATTCACTACTCAATAGAAAAAGTACTTACTGGAATGATCGCAGATATTTCTCGAATTAGAATTGGAGATAAAATAATTTTCTATCTACAAGCAAATTCACATGAAGGCACTTTTTTTGGCTCATTTGAAGTAACAGAAAAACCGTTTATTTCAAACAAAAACTATTTATATGAAAAATTAAATAAAAATCTAACATTTAGAGTAAAAATTAAACCATATGAAGTATATAAAAAAGGTGTAACAGAAAGAGAATGTCTAGATTATTTAGATGGAGTTTCTCACCCATATGAAATGTGTTGGAGTCTAATCTACAGAAAACTAAAAGCTAATCGTGGTTGTACCATGATTACAGATTTTGAATATGAAAAAATCATGTCAAAAATTCGAAAAATCAATAACAATATTAAACTAACCGGAGAATCTTTTACTTACAATAATTTATCAAATGAAATTGATAGCAGTACAGAACATCTACAATACTCAGAAGAAGCCATGAGCATAGATATAAAAAACAAATTAATAGAAAAAATAAATCAACACAAATCTTTTGAAGTATTTTTACAAGCATATTTATTACAAAATTTAGAAAACTATCAAGTTTTAACAGAAAACAAAAAAATTTCTTGGATTGGAAATGAAGTCTCATGCGGAGTTGGTATGCAAAGTATTGATTTAATGTTTATTCAGGAAGATTCGAATACAGTTTATATAAATATTTGTGAGTTAAAAGATGAAGAAGTTAAAGAGGACATAATTTATCAGCTAAAGAAATATATTTTATGGTTAAAATACTATATTTTACCATTATATACAAAAAAAGTTGTAATAAACCCAATCATAATAGCAAAAGATTCTCCTAATATAAAAGAAAAATTAAATCACATACAATTAAAATTTAATAAAGAATTAAAAGAAAAAACATTAAACATAAGTGATATTAAATTAATTACATTTGAATTAATAAATAATGATATTATTCTAAAAAACAAAATACACGAAAGCTAAAGAAAAAACAAAAATAAATCATAAAAATAAAAAAATTCATAAGTATAGAAAGCAAAATAAAAAAGAGAGATTATCTCTTTTTTTGTTTTGGTTTTTGAAAAATCAAAATATACTCATGATTAAACACATAAAAACCTCCCAATAAAGCCCTATATCTCCAAATAGCTTTCTGATTTTGTTTTCCTTTTGTCTCACTAATATTTTTTACAACAACAGACTTTAATTTAAAATTTTTATTTAACATCAACTGTGTAATATGTGAATTCAAAGGAATCCAAGAACCTTTTTTATAAATATCTCCTATCACAATACAAAGATATCTTTCATCTTCTAAATATTTTACAGTATTATCTACAATTTTTTCGAATGAATTCAAAAACTCTTGCAAAGATTTAGCATTAGCTATATTTTCTTTATGAGAATTAAATTTAATAATATCCCAATATGGAGGATGCATAATTATCATATTTATTTTTTTTATATTATTTTTTTCCAAGATTTTATCAAGATTTACAGTTGCACTATCTGCATTAACAAATTCTAATATAGCATTTCCTTTTTCACCTTCTGCTCTTTCTTTTGCAACTTTTAATATATCATTATCAATATCGATTCCTATACCATTTCGCTCTAATTTTTTGCATTATATCAAAGTTGTACCACTTCCCAAAAAAGTATCTAAAACCCATTCACCCTTTTTTGTGTATCTATTTATTAATTGATAAGGAATTTGTGGAATAAAATTTCCATGATAATCCCCCTTATGATTTCCTGAATTATCCCTTTTATTTATAATCCATAAACTATCTGTAATCAAATCATCATAATCTTTCCATTTTTCCATGTTTATGTCATTTATTTTACCCATAAAAATCTCCTCAAAACAATTATATATTATCTTCAAAAAAATTTAAATGATTATTAAATAAAATATCCAATTAATTAAAATTTTTTTGTCATATCAATTATGACGATACTATATAATTTTACAATTCACAAATTAAAATAAACCGCGATGAGTGAATTGTAATATATAATTTTTTAAAATTAATTATTTTCCAAAACCAAAGCTTTCTTAGGGCAAAAATTCGAACATTTACCACACTTTATACACTTATCATAATCAATTTTTGGAGCATCAAACCCATCTTGAGACAAAGCACCGTACAGGGCAAACTCTAACTGCTGGGCACTTATGATTTTGAGGGCAATTTTCAATTACTACTTTTAATTTTTTATCCATTACAAAACCTCCTATAAATAATCTCATACACTATACATTATATTACCAATAATATAACATTATTTCAATATCAAAAAGCAACAATATAAAAAATATAAATTCATAATATTATTTCGATATAAAACAATATTCAAATCAGTTAAAACCACAAATATAAATAATATCACTATAAACAATAAATTTATTATTATTATCATAAATATCTAATTTATTAAACCCAAACTTACCACAAAAGTCCATAAAAGAAGAAATTTTTTCACGAATTTGTTTAAAATCTGCCTTCAAACAAAGACTTTCATACCTAGAACTTCCATCACACACAATAAACAACCTATTTGCCAAATGTTTCCTCTGCTCTTGTGACTGATTCGCATAAAGCCATCTAATCATATCATTTTTACCAGCTCGTGTATTTAAATTATAAGGATGATCACTTAATTTCGCAGGATAAACAGTAAGTTTAACATCAAAAGGAACTCCATCAATATAAATATCAATTTTTCTATGTTTTTTATTTTCCTCTTGTTTTGCACCAAACTCCACAAAAATATTTTGACACTCTATTGATGTAATAAAATTAAACCAACGATGTAGAGCATAATTTCTATTAATACCAAATTCATCAGCTTTTTTAATACATTCATCAACAGTTCGAACACTATATATAAAATTAGAACGTATATCATAATAATTATTTTGCATATTCCAATCAATATCTAAATAATTTAAAGCTGTTTTCAATTCTTTTAATAAATTAGCATCCATAAAAAATCCCACTCCTTAAATAGCAAATTTAGAAAAAAGAACTAGATGACTTTTTTAAGAAGAAATCTAGTTCATAAACAAAAAATAATAAATATATAAATATATGATTTATTAGCACTATTGTAGCCAAAAAAGGGCAGGAAGTCAAGCAAAAAAACTAAAAAAATCAAAAAATAACTATTACAATTCAAATTTTTCCAAATTTTTAAAAGCAGGACCATACAAATTCTTACCATTATAATCAAATCTTGAGCCATGGCAAGGGCAATCCCAAGTTTTATCTACATCATTCCAAGAAAGCAAACATCCCAAATGAGTACAAATAGGATTCACGAATTGTAAATTAGAATTTTTATCCTTATAAACTCCAACCTTTTTGCCATCTATATCAATAACCTTACCAGAATCCTCAGGAATTGAAGAAAAATCAAAATCCTTAATTTTAAGTTTATCAATAATAAGAGAAAAAGTCGTATCAACAGCCATATTCTTAACTTCATCAATATTTTTAATAGGATTTATACGAGTAGAATCAAAAAGATGAGAATATTCGTTCTTTTTACCTAAAATCATATCACAAACAATATTTGCAGAAACATTAGATAAAGTCATACCCCATTTTTTAAAACCAGTTGCAACAAAAACATTCTCCAATAAATTAGAATAATACCCCACATATGGAAGCTTATCCAAAGAAATACAATCCTCTGTATTCCATCTAAAAAGAATATTAGCATCAGGATAATATTTAAATAACTCATTTTCCAAAACAGAATAAGTACTAGAATAAGAAACTTCTTTACCTGTCTTATGGTCAGCCCCACCAATCAAAGCAATCCTTTTACCATTATACAAAGCAGTCCTATAAGAAAAAATAGGAGGAGCGTTATTAATGTAATATCCATCAAAAAGAGGTTTATCCGTTTCAAAAGCAATCACATAAGATGTAGACTGATACATTTTACTAAAATAAAACCCAGGAACATTTTTAAAAGGATAGCCAGATCCAATAATCAAATACTTAGACCTTACAGTATAACCATTTTCGCAAAAAGCAACATTAAGATTATCTTGCTTCTTAAAATCAAAAACACAAGTATCACAAAAAATATCACCACGATTTTTTAAAACAACATCACAAAGTGAATATAAATATTTTAAAGGATTAAACTGAGCCTGATTACTAAATTTTAAAGCACAAGCCACTTCAAAAGGCAAAGAAGTACTAGAAGTAAGCTCACAATCAAACTTCAAAGCATCAAGTGCCTCTTTCTCAGCTGTAAAGGCATCTAAATCACTCTCAGAAGTAGTATAAACAAAACTATCCTTAAACTCAAAATCACAATCAATATTCTCTAAATCAACAATATTTTTAATCTCGTAAATAGCATTATTATTAACATGCAAATAATCATTTGCAAACTGCAAACCAAAAGAATTAATTAAATAATCATAAAAAAGACCATGCTGACTTGTAATTTTAGCAGTAGTATTACCAGTAGTCTTAGAGCCAAGCCTATCTTTCTCCAAAACAATAACTTTTAAGCCAGCCTTGCTCAAATAATAAGCACAACTAACACCAAAAATTCCACCACCAACAATACAAACATCACAATCCAAACTCTTATCAAGTTTTGAAAACTTTTTATCAAAATTAATACTATTTTTCCACAAAGAATCCATAAAAATTCATTCCTTTCTAAGATATACACTAGTTATGAAAGCATTTTTTTAAAACAAAACCTTCACTCATAAAATGGTTATTAGTGACCAGGTCACAATTAACCCAAAATGGTCATCGGTGACCAGGTCACAATTAACCATTTTCGAAACCAGAGCCAAGACCTGTCCCAAATTAACCAAAAATGGTAACTCAGGACCTGTCCCAGATTAACCAAAAAAATTTTTAACTAAAAATAGTATAACCAGAAAAAAAGAATAAATTATAAAAAAAGTGGAAAAATAAAAAAAATAGTGATATACTAACAAAAAAATATCAATATAAAATAAAAAAAGGAGGAAAATAATGGAAGAAAAACTAGAAGACAAATTAATAAGTAAAAAAGAAAGTGGTTGGGCAACAGTAACTTCTGAAGAAAAAGAAAATATATTTAAACTTTCAGAAGAATACATGAACTTTTTAAACAAAGCCAAAACAGAAAGAGAATTCATAAAAATGGCAAGAAACCTAGCAGACCAAAATGGTTTTAAAGACATTATAGAATACAATACACTAAAGCCAGGAGACAAAATATACTTTATAAACAGAGAAAAAAGTATGTACTTAGGAATAATAGGGGAAGAATCAATTGAAAACGGAATGCACATAATAGGGTCACACGTAGATTCACCAAGACTAGATTTAAAACCAAACCCACTATATGAAGACACAGGCCTTGCATATTTTAAAACACACTATTATGGTGGAATAAAAAAATATCAATGGACAACAATACCTTTAAGTATCCATGGAGTAATAGTAAAAACAAATGGAGAAAAAATAGAAATAAACATAGGAGAAGAAAAAACAGATCCAATCTTCACAATAACAGACCTATTACCACACTTAGCACAAGAACAAATGGAAAAAAAGCTAAAAAACGGAATAGATGGAGAAGATTTAAACCTATTAATAGGTAGCATACCATATAAAGACACAAAATATCAAGAAAAAGTAAAATTAAATATACTAAACCTATTAAACCAAAAATATGGAATAACAGAACAAGACCTAACAAGTGCAGAGCTAGAGCTAGTACCAGCATTTGAAGCAAGAAGCCTAGGATTTGACGAAAGTCTAGTTGCAGCATATGGACAAGATGACAAAGTTTGTGCATACACATCACTTGCAGCAATGCTAAACATCCAAAATGTAAAAAATACAAGCATATGCATACTATCAGACAAAGAAGAAATAGGAAGCATGGGAAATACAGGAATGGAATCACACAGTTTTGATTTCTTTATATCAGAAATATTAAACAAACTAGGAATAAATAGACCAAACCTATTAGACAAAGTATTTTGTTTCTCAAAAATGTTATCATCAGATGTAGACGCAGGATTTGACCCAATATATGCTCGGAGTCTCAGACAAGAAAAATGCAGGATTTATAGGATATGGAATAAGCCTAAACAAATACACAGGAGCAAAGGGAAAATCAGGAGCATCAGACGCAAATGCGGAATATGTAGCATGGGTTAGAAACTTTTTAGAAAAAAATAATATAAAATATCAAGTAGCAGAACTTGGAAAAGTAGACATTGGAGGAGGAGGAACAATAGCATATATCCTAGCAAATAAAGGAGTAGATGTTATAGACTGCGGAGTTCCAGTACTATCAATGCATGCACCATATGAAGTAACAAGTAAGTTTGATATATATTCAGCATATAAAACATATAAAGCATTTTGGCAAGAATAGAAAATAGGGAAAATGGACGGACTTAACCGGGAAAGGGGGACGGTCCCAATGTCATTAAGTTAAGAAAAGTCAATAATTGAATTATTGGCTTTTTTTGTATATAATACATAAAA
>CALXCJ010000073.1 GCA_944386775.1 uncultured Clostridia bacterium | reverse complement strand
CCATATATCAAAAGTCAGAATAAAAAACATAAATAAAAATTAAAAACAAAGCCATATATCAAAAGTCAGAATAAAAAACATAAATAAAAATTAAAAACAAAGCCATATATCAAAAGTCAGAATAAAAACCATAAATAAAAATTTCAAACAAAAGCCATTTATCCAAACTACCATAAAATTTTCAAACAAAAGCCATTTATCCCAAACTACCATAAAAATTTCAAACAAAAGCTAATTATCCAAAACCACCATAAAAATTTTTTCTAAAAATTTACCATTACAAATATTATATTCTAAACACCAAAAACAGTGAATAAAATTAAACAGTACTAAGGTAAACTAAAAATAACCTAACAATATAAAACCTTAAAAAAGTAGTTATGGAGGGAAAAATGGAAAAGAAAAAAATTATCAAATCACAAATAATAGTTACAATAATAGCAATAATTTTAGGAACAATATTCCATTTTGTATATGGATTTAGCGGAGAAAACAAAATTATAGGTCTATTTGTGCCAGTTAATGAAAGTGTATGGGAACACCTAAAACTAGCATTTTTTCCAATGCTAATATTAGCAATAATAGAATATTTCTATCTTGGAAAAAAAGTAAACAACTATATAGAATCCAAAACAATCGGAATTTTTACATCAATTCTTTTCATAGTAGTATTTTACTACACATATACAGGAATAATAGGAACAAATTTTTTATCCATAGACATCTTAACATTTATAATAAGCATAATACTTGAAGAATATATAGCATATAAACTAATGAACATAGAAGAACAATCAAATAAAACAAGCAAAATATTATCAGCTTTTATAATAATAGTACTATTTACCAGCTTCTTAGTCTTTACATATAAAGCACCAAAAGTTAATCTATTTAAAGATGAAACTAAAAGTATAAACGCCAATAATCAAAATAAAAGCATATAAACAAAAAAAGTTGTGAGAAAAAATACAAAAATCCTCACAACTTTTAAATAAAACTAAAAAACTTAAAACATTTCTTTCAAAGCAAACAATATTTTAAAAATCCACCAATCAACCTAAAATCCAATAATCTCATTATAAACCTCAATTGCAAAATTATCAGTCATCCCTGAAATATAATAAAGCACACACTTACAAAAATCAAGTTCACTTGTAAAATCAAAAAGCACCTTATTTTTCAATTTAAGTTCCTCTCTATTACCACAATCATAATAATTATAAACAAACCCCAAAAAGCTCTGACTAAGCTTCAAAGAAATACTAGAAAGCTTTTTTATCCTATCCAAAGTATTTTTACCATCAAAACAATTCTTCAAAGTATCATAAATCTCATTTAAAACCAAATTAAAATACTTAATAGAAGGCTTAATCCTATCAGAAAGATAAATATTCAAATAATTAAATCTCTTAATCTTATTCATAAGCTCAAAAGCATCATCTGAGAAACACAAACCTTTTTCAGGAGAAGAATTTTTACATAAATCACTAACAAGATAATTAATAATAATAGTATTATTAATCTTTTTACTATCATCTGCAAATTTTAGTATTTCATATAATTCATCTAAACTATCATCTAAAATACCCAAAGTAATAGCATCCTCAATATCACGACCAATATATGAAATCTTATCAGAAATTTTTACAACACAAGCCTCCCAAGTATATGGAAAGTATTGATTAGGATGAGTATAAGAATTCAAATCAATAAACTCTTCCCTTGGTTTTATACAATTTTCATCAATCTCACCACAATGAGAAATAATGCCATCACGAACAGCATAAGTTAAATTCAAATTTTGCTTATACCTATCTGCATCCTCTAAAACTTCAATAAAACTTGCAAAATCCAAACCATTTTTTTCATGCCAAAAAGGAATACGCAAATCTCGCATACTAATATCAGAAAGAACCTTTTCACCAGCATGCCCAAAAGGACTATGTCCCAAATCATGAGATACAGAAATAGCTTTAGTAAGCTCTGTATTTAGCCCCAAATAATTTGCAATAGTATAACTTATAGAATCCACATGAGTCACATGCTCTATTCTAGTACAAACATGATCATTTTCAGGAGAAAAGAAAACCTGAGTTTTATGTTTTAACCTTCTATAAGCATTAGAGTGAATAATCCTTGTATAATCACGAGCAAACTCACTTCTAATATCATTATCTCTACTATATAAAGGAGTTTCTCTTTCTATAAGATTATTCCAATTCTTATTAAAAGAATTCGCAGCAAAATTCTCAAACTTTTTCATAAGACCACCTCTTTTAAAAAACTAATAAAATTGTACTATAAAAAAGCATAAAAAACAAGAAAAATAAAAACATATTTACAACTAAAAAACTAAGTAGTATAATCAGAAAAAAAGAAAAGGAGATGCAAAATGTTAGAAGTAAAAAAAGATGATTTTGACGAAACCCCAGAAGATATACTAAACACAATAAATAAAATGCTAAATAACAACCAACAAAATGAAAAAAACAAACAAAACAAAAAAGAAACAAACTAAACATTCCATATAAATGTAATTTTGGGCGTCCATTTTAAAAATGTCCATTTGGGGACTGTCATCAATGGAATGCAAATAGGACAAAATGAAAAAAAGAAAGGAAAGCAGAAAAATGAAAAATATAATATATATAATGGGAAAAAGTTCATCTGGAAAAGATACAATTTTTAATATACTAAAAAACGATTTAGATGTAACAACATATGTAATGTATACAACAAGACCAAAAAGAAATGATGAAGTAGAAGGAAAAACATATAATTTCATATCACAAGAAGAAATGCAAGATTATATCATAGGAGCAAAGAAAAATTATTTAATAGAAGAAAGAACATATAACACAGTCTATGGACCTTGGACTTATGCAACAATAGAAGATAATCAATTTATGACTGAAAAAGATATGTTAATGCTTGGAACCCTAGAATCATATGCGAAAATTAAAGAACATTTTAGTGGAGCAAAAAATATAAAAATAATACCAATATATATAGAAGTACCAGATGGAATAAGGTTAAGAAGAGCCTTAGATAGAGAAGATAAACAAGAAAGCCCAAAATATATAGAGTTATGCAGAAGATTTTTAGCAGATAGTAAAGATTTTTCAGAAGAAAATATAGCTAAACAAAATATTCAAAAAAGATTCCAAAATATGGAATTATCTGAATGTGTAAAAGAAATAGAAGAATATATAAAAACTCAAGAAAACTAAAGAAAAACAAAGGAAAATTTAAAAAACACAATATAAGAAATAAAAAATAAACCAACAAAAATCAAGAAAGTAAAAAAATGCCAAAGAAAGAATTTGGAATAATTTAGAAAAAATAGTATAATATATATCGATGGTGCATTATTCTAGTCATACTTAAAGTTATGAGGGTGGGGCTAAAAATCCACTAAAGGGCACATCGTTGAAGTTTCTTGTTTATGCGCGAAATGCCAGTTTTGTGTGTAACCAGGAAGTAAGAACTTAGGGTAATATATAATGGCATATATATGATTCCCTATTTTCGCGGAGGCTTAAAACAAAAGTTTAAAATTATAATTTAAAATTGAAGTTTTAAGAGTAACCTATGTTGAGTGCCAAGACACAAAATACATAGAGTAGCCTGCCTTGAGTGAATGTACTGGGATTAATTAAAATCTATAAAATACATTTTGGCCAAAATATATTTTATAACAATTATGAAATTACATTTGCAAAAAAGACTAGTAACTTTAAAAAAGTATGTCAAGGAAAACTTCTAGAATGTTTGCTTAAAAAAGCATAAAAGTCTAGGGATTAAGGTACAGATTTAAGTGGCGATCTGGTGTCTAAAAAATAGATATTTTCCTTAATTGGAAACAGCTAAAGCAGTAATGCTTAGTGGAAAATAGAGAAATTCGACCAGACCTAAACTGTAAAATTTACTTAGACTTTGACCATCTAAACTTAAATATAAGAATATGTAAAAACATAAAAATGATATTTTCTAAAAAGAAAAATAAAAAATAACAAAAAAAGAAAAATAAAAAAATAGCAAAAAAATGAAACAAAAGATAAAAACAAAAAGATAAAAACAAAAAGATAAAAACAAAAAAGTAAAATAAAAAATAAAAAATAAAAATAAGAAATAAAAACAAAAAAGAAAGGAAAACATGAAAAGAAAAGAAAAAGATAACCCCAAACTGAATAATAAAGAAGAACTCAAAAAAATAAGAGAAGAAATAAAAAATGTAACACAAGAAGATGACCAAGAAATAGAAATAAGTCAAAATGAAACAGAAAAAAATCAAAAACAAATAAAAAATAAAGCAAAAAATAAAAACAATAACAAAAATAAAGAAAAAGATACAGAGAACATAAAATGGTTTATAAAAGTATTTATAAGCACATTTATTTTATCTATTGTATTTTCATACATATCTGCAAATGGAGTATCAAACTTAGGTCTAATACCTGCAATATTTATACTTTTACTTGTAATTGGAATAGGTATAGTATTTGATATAATAGGAGTTGCAGTAACAGTTGCAAATGAAGAAGAATTCCATGCGAAAGCAACAAAAAAAGTAAAAGGATCAAAAAGTTCTATAAAATTAATTAGAAATGCACCAAAAGTTGCAAATATCTGTGCAGACGTTATAGGTGACATATGCGGGGTATTAAGTGGTGCAATAAGTGCATTAATAGCAGCCAAAATAACAAGTCAATTTGGTTTGAGTTTTGATATACAATTCATATTAAGTGCGACAGTTTCTAGTATAACAGTAGGAGGCAAAGCACTAGGAAAAAATGTTGCAAATAAAAACTCTACAAAAATAGTCCACGCAGTAGGAATTTTATTAAATAAGTTTAATAAAGAAAATAAAAAAGAAAAAATGCAGGCAAAAAAAGAAAAAATAACAAATTAAAAAATAGAGAAAATTAAAAAAAGTTTCCCTATTTTTTTTTTGCCAAAGTCATTCAATTACATTTAAATATAAAAAACACCTTGCGGAATTATCTACAATTTTATAAGCATAAATAATAAAATAGCACAAAAATAAGAAAAATTTTTTTAAAAGTATTATTATCTCTATTTTTTATGCTATAATAAACACAAATTCCAAAATAACTAATAAAATTCAAATTAAAAGACATAATACATGTAGAAAAAATGACAAAAAATAAAAGCAGAAAAAAACAAAATAAAAAATAAGGAGAAATAAATGAAAGTATTATTAACAGGAGCATCATCAGGCATTGGAAGAGATATGGCAAGGATACTCGCAAACAAAAAATACGAATTAGTACTAGTTGCAAGAGACCAAAAAAGATTAGAAGAAATAAAAAAAGAGCTAGAAGAAAAAACAAAAGTAGAAATAATATTAGCAGACTTAAGCCAAGAAGAAAATTGCAAAGAAATATATAAAAAAGTAAAAGACATAGATATTTTAATAAACAACGCAGGATTTGGAGATTGCGGAAATTTCACAAAAACAAGTCTAGACAAAGACATAGCAATGATAAAAACAAACATAATTGCATATCACATACTCACAAAACTATACCTAACAGATATGAAAGCAAAAAACTCAGGAAAAATTTTAAATGTAGCATCAATTGCAGGATTTATGCCAGGACCACTAATGGCAACATATTATGCAACTAAAAATTATGTAGTAAGTTTATCAGAAGCAATAAG
Source organism: uncultured Clostridia bacterium (assembly GCA_944386775.1). Taxonomy (GTDB): domain Bacteria; phylum Bacillota; class Clostridia; order TANB77; family CAG-508; genus CAG-269. Next base: position 1,148 of record CALXCJ010000073.1, on the reverse strand, counting down.
AGAAGAGTTAAACAAAGAAAAATCAAAAGTACAGATAAGCATATTATGCCCAGGTCCAGTAAATACTAATTTTAATAATGTAGCAAATGTAAAATTTAAATTAAGAGAAGCAGAAAGTAAAGATATAGCAAAATATGCAATAAAAAAATTCGAAAAAGGAAAATTTTATATAATTCCAGGAATAGATATTAAAATCGCAAAATTTGGAGCAAAAATTTTACCGAAGAATTTAATAAGCAAAATATCATATATGGTACAAAAAAGGAAAATAACATAAATACACAACTTTAAAAGCAAATTTATTGATTTTATAATAAAAATGTTATATTATAAATATAACATATAAGAAAAGGAGAAGATATGAAAAGTATTTTTGGTAAAAAAGAAAAAGGGTCAATTACATTATTTGTACTTATAGCAATATTAATGTTTATTATACTAGCAATAAATATATATATAAACATTAATAATAAAAATATGGCACAGGCTGAAGAAATATTAAAAGTAAAAAATGAGTATTATGCAAGTTATGAACAAATGGATGAACAATACAACAAGATAACAAATCAAAATTAGAAAATTATATAGAAATAAAATATTAAGTACAAATTAGAGAAGAGAATTAACAATAATTAAAGAATGTAAAAACTCGAATATTTTCTATTACTAAAAAATTATACATCAAATAGTAATAGAATGTATTTGAGTTTTATTAATTTATAGCATTATAATTAAATTTTTAATAAAAAATGCTTTCTAAATGGCTTTATGACTAGAAATAAAATCAATTAGAAAGAATATAATTAAGTCTATAACTTAATTATATTTAATATAACATTACTATAAATAAAAATCAATATGCTATAAATGTAAAATTTGTAACATCTTGTCAAAATATTGTATTTCCTGCATAAAATATTTTTTAACAATTCACATTTGCTTTATTTTTATAATTAAGTTAATAAAAATTCTATCTAACCATTGAAATAGGCTGTTACCCAAGTTTTATTAATTATAATTAAGTTATAGACTTAATTATAATTAATAAAAATGGAGATAAAAAAGATGAAAAACAAACGAATAAATATATTAAAAAACAAAGAACAAGGCTCAATAACACTATTTACAATAATATCAATAATATTTTT
>CALXCJ010000072.1 GCA_944386775.1 uncultured Clostridia bacterium | reverse complement strand
CCATTAGCTCAGTTGGTAGAGCAGCAGACTCTTAATCTGACGGTCGGAGGTTCGAACCCTCTATGGCTCACCAAAAACGTCTTATGCACACTTTGTATAAGGCTTTTATTTTTAACTATTAAATGTATCTTGCAAATTATGTAAATTATCCAAAACTATTGACAAGACCAAATTAACAAGATAAAATAATAATATTAAAGTAAAAGGTGGGGTGAAAAAAATGCTAAAAATATATAATACAGATATAGAAACAAACGAATTTGAAGAAATCAAAGAATTTAAAAAAGGAAGTTGGATAAACTTAGTAAACCCATCGGAAGCAGAAATAAAAAAAGTATGTGAAAGTGTACAAATACAAGAAGACTTCATAAGAGACGCACTAGACTCAGAAGAAAAAGCAAGAATCGACGAAGAAGAAGACGACAGCACAATCCTAATCGTAGTAGATGTACCAATAATAGAAAAAAACGAAGAAAACGAAATCTACACTACAATGCCACTAGGAATGATAATAGTAAGAGACGACTTCTTCATCACAGTATCACTAAGAAAAAACAAAATAATAGAAGACTTCGAAAAAAGAAAAATAAAATACTTCCAAACATACAAAAAATCAAGATTCATATTTCAAATACTATACTTAAATTCATCATATTACCTAATGCACCTAAAACAAATAAACAAAGAAACAGAAATTGCAGAATACATTTTAAAAAAATCAATGAAAAATAAAGAACTATTAAAATTACTAAGTTTAGAAAAGAGTTTAGTATATTTTACAACATCACTAAAATCAAATGAACTAGTAATGGAAAAAACCTTAAGAGGAAAAATAATAAAACTATATGATGAAGACGAAGACATACTAGAAGACGCAATCACAGAAAACAGGCAAGCAATAGAAATGGCAAAAATATATAATGACATCCTAAACGGAACCATGGACGCATATGCATCAATAATCTCAAACAACCTAAATGGAGTAATGAAAACACTAACATCAATAACAATAGTACTCGCAGTACCAACAATGATATCAAGTTTCTGGGGAATGAACGTAAAACTTCCATTTGAAAACAGTCCATTCGGATTTGCCATTATGATATTATTTGCAGTAATAACAACACTACTTGTAACTTGGTGGTTAAAGAAAAGAGATATGTTTAGTTAAAAAATATCAAAGAAAAATATCAAAGAAAAATATCAAAGAAAATATCAAAGAAGAATGTCAAAGGAAAAATGTCAAAGAAAAAATAACAAAGAAAATATATCAAAAAAATATAACAAAGAAAAAATATCAAAATATATAGCAAAACATATAGCAAAGTCAAACTGAATTAAATTTAAACAGTTAACTTTGCTATATTTCATCCCAAAAACAATACAACAACTAAATCGTTCTATCCAAAGTTCAAAAAATATCTATAACAATAAATTCCAGAAAAAATTTTCAAAATACAAATAAAAAATCAAACAATTTCATCACCAACAATACTAACAATATTATTAAGTTCCTTCTTCAAAGTATTATACAAACTAACACCAATAGAAGTATCTATCCCAGATTCATACTTATAAATCGCATCCTCAATATCAATAAGTTTAAACTTATGAGTAGAAACACTATTATTCTCATAAATATAAACAGGAGTATAAGTCACAGAATCAATTAAAAGACCATCATCAAAATCATAAGTAAGAGACAAATTCAAAATAATAGAATCCCTAGTATTTGCATAATTCTGATCAGCCGTAAAATTACCCAAAGCATACGCAACAAAGCAATTTTTAACAGAGCCATCATCCATAGTAACCACTCTTTTTTCAAAAGGTTCAATCACATGAGGATGATTACCAATAATAATATCAACACCTTCTAAAAACAAAAAATCAGCCAAATCATCTTGCTCCGAATTAGAAGAAGTCAAATACTCAGTCCCCCAATGCATACACGCAACAATTAAATGAGCACCCTCTGCCTTAGCCTGACTAATCTGCGAAGAAATTAAATCTTTATCAATCAAATTAACGCAAAACTCCTTACCATCTGGAATAGGAATACCATTAGTACCATAAGTATAATTAAGAAAAGCAATTTTAACATCACCAATATATTTATACAAAATTTTAGACTGATCCTCTTTTGTCTTATAAGTCCCAAGATGATCCAACCCATTCGCATCCAAAACATCAATAGTCCTAGACAAACCAAAAAAACCATAATCTAAACAATGATTACCAGCAGTAGAAACAACATCAATACCAGTATTTCTAATCGCCTCTGCCAAACTATCAGGAGTATTAAACCTAGGATAATTACTATACCCCTTATCCGCACCAGCAAAAGAAGTCTCCAAACTACTAATTGCAATATCATAAGGTTCAATGTATTTTTTAACATCATCAAAAACATAATTAAAATCATAAATGCCAGAAGACCTAACATAAGCATCAAAATATTGAGTATTATGGCACAAAATATCACCAGTCGCAACCAAATTAAAACTAACAGGAACCTTACCTTTAGCATCTGAATTAATCAAATCACCATCAGAAGAATTTTTTAAAATATCAGCATCAAAACTATTACCATCAGAAGCATCATTATATAAAGAATCATTATCACTCAAATCATTACTCTCAAAAAAACTAGAAAAATCAAAAAACTTAATTAAAACAATAAAAAGAACAATAACTAAAAACAAAATCAAAAGCAAAAATTTTTTAAACCAATCACCTTTAACCACATCTCTTTTATACTTATCTCTTTTATACCTATCTTTCTTATATTGCTCTTTCTTAAAATTAGAAGAACCCTTCTTAGAAACAGACAAAAATCTAACATCATCACACTTAACATCTTTTTTCATAAAACACCCCCCAAAAAATACAAAATAAAACATAAATTTAACCAAAATTTAACACAAAAAATAAATTTTTTCAATACAAAGAATAAAAAAACCAAAAACGTACAAAATAATAAAAAATGGAATTAAATTAAAAACCAAAACTTAATTTAATAAACCATAAAATTGCAAAAAACGCGAAAGGAAGGAGAAAAAATGAAAGTCATAGATAAAATAGCCTTAGTATTAATCATAATAGGAGCAATAAACTGGGGACTAATAGCACTATTCAAATTTGACCTAGTAGCAACACTATTTGGAGAAATGTCAGTACTATCAAGAATAGTATACGGCTTAGTAGGACTATCTGGATTATGGGGAATAAAATTACTATTTGATGACTAAAAGGTAAAATGTGACCAGGCCACGATTAACCAAAATGGTTAACCGTGACCTGGTCACAATTAACCATTTCGAAAACCAGAGCCAAGACCTGTCCCAAGTTAACCAAAAATGGTTACGATGTACCTGTCCCAGATTGACCAAATCCAAACAAACCATTGCAAATAAAGGAAAAATAGTGTATAATACCTAAAGTAAAAAAGAATACAAACAAGGAGGAAGCAAATGTTAAGTGTAAATGGTGTAACCGTAAGATTTGGAAAGAGAGTCTTATTTGAAGATGTTAATATAAAATTTACGAAAGGTAATTGCTACGGAATTATAGGAGCAAATGGTGCTGGTAAGTCTACTTTTTTAAAGGTCCTTTCAGGGGAATTAGAGCCTAGTAAAGGAGATGTTACACTTGATAAAGGAGAGAGATTGTCTATTTTAAAGCAAGACCACTTTGCATATGAAGATTTTACAGTTATGGACACAGTTTTAATGGGTAATAAAGAGCTTTATGATATTATGAAAGAAAAAGAAGCAATTTATGCAAAACCTGATTTTTCAGAAGAAGATGGCATGAAAGCTGCAAAATTAGAAGAAAGGTTTGCAGAACTAGATGGATGGAATGCAGAGTCAGATGCCTCTATGCTTTTAAATGATTTAGGAATTATCCCAGATAATCATTATAAATACATGAAAGAAATTGAAGCAAGAGAAAAAGTTAAAGTACTACTTGCACAAAGCCTATTTGGAAACCCAGATGTATTACTACTTGATGAACCTACAAACGACTTAGATTTAAAAAGCATAAATTGGTTACAAGATTTCCTAATGAACTATGAAAACACAGTAATAGTAGTATCACATGATAGATATTTCTTAAATAAAGTTTGTACATATATAGCAGATGTAGACTTTGGAAAAATAAAAGTATATCCAGGAAACTATGATTTCTGGTATGAATCAAGCCAGCTTGCACAAAAACAAGCAAGAGAGCAAAATAAAAAGAAAGAAGAAAAAATCAAAGAACTACAAGACTTTATAGCAAGATTTAGTGCAAATGCCTCAAAATCTAAACAAGCAACATCAAGAAAGAAAACCCTAGAAAAAATAGAGTTAGAAGAAATAAAACCATCAAACAGAAAATACCCATATGTAGACTTTAAACCAGACAGAGAGCCAGGAAAAGAAATACTTCAAGTAAAAAATATCTCAAAAACAGTAGAAGGTGTAAAATTACTTGACAATGTATCTTTCACAGTAAAAGAAGGAAACAAAATAGCATTCTTAGCAGAAAACGAACTTTCCAAAACAGTGCTATTCCAAATAATTGCAGGAGAATTAGAACCTGACGAAGGAGACTTGATTTGGGGAACAACAATAACCAAAGACTATTTCCCAAAAGACAATAACTATCTATTTGAAACAGACGAAAATATAACAGAATGGCTAAGAAAATACTCAAAAGACCCAGATGAAACATATGTAAGAAGTTTCCTAGGAAGAATGTTATTTTCAGGAGATGAAGCATTAAAACAAGTAAAAGTATTATCAGGAGGAGAAAAAGTAAGATGTGTACTTTCTAAAATGATGCTTTCAGGAGCAAACTTTTTAATATTTGACGAACCAACAAACCACTTAGACATGGAAAGTATTACATCAGTAAATGAAGGAATGAAAAAATTCCAAGGAAATATATTATTCACATCACATGACCACGAATTAACACAAACAGTTGCAAATAGAATAATAGATATAAAAGAAGATGGAAAAATAATTGATAAAGAATGCACATATAATGAATATTTAGGAATTGAATAAAAATTAAAAGCTTAAAAAATCAATAAAACAAATGAATTATAGGAGATGAAAAAATGCTAAAGAAACTAAAAATACAACAATTTAAAGAACTATACAGAAAACACATAATGCAAGACTTTCCAAAAACAGAAAGACCAAACTTAAAAGGATTTAGAAGAAGAATATTAAAATATAATGAAAAAGTATTTATATACGAAGAAGAAACAATAGAAAAAGGATATTGCTTAGTCTCAGAAATAGGAGAATATGTCCTAGTTACATTTTTAGCAGTATATAAAGAAAATAGAGGTCAAGGCATAGGAACAAAGATTTTAAAAGAGCTAAAAGAAAAATATAATAACAAAAAAGGAATTTTACTAGAAGTAGAAAACCCAGACTTTGCAGAAAATGAAGAAGAAAAAAGTATGCAACTTAAAAGAATCAAATTTTATGAAAAATCAGAATTTGAAATTGTGCCAAAATTAAATGCAAAACTATTTTTTGTAAATTTTAAAATTATGATTTATCACCAAAAAAATCAAGAAATAAAAAGAGATGAAATTATAGATAAACTTAAAGAATATTATAGAAGAAATGTAGGAAAAAAGGGACTTAAATTTATTGAATTTGAAACAGAATAAAAAAATAATTGACTAAAATACTAGGGATTGTTATAATAGAGCTGAAAACAAGCTCTATTTTTAAAACTAATCTAAAAAAGAAAGGAAAAATATAAATGGAAAAAATAATAAAACAAATAGCAGAAGAATTAAAAGTAAGGGAAAACCAGGTTGAAGCGGCAGTAAAACTAATAGACGAAGGAAACACAATACCATTTATCGCCCGTTACAGAAAAGAAGTAACAGGAGGCTTAAGCGACGAAACCCTAAGAGATTTAGGAGAAAGACTAAACTACCTAAGAAACCTAGAAACCAGAAAAGAAGAAATAATAAAATCAATAGACGAGCAAGGAAAACTAACAGATGAAATCTTGCAAGCTGTAGCAATAGCAAAAACACTAGCAGAAGTAGAAGACATATATAGACCATACAAACAAAAGAAAAAAACAAGAGCAACAGTTGCAAAAGCAAAAGGACTAGAACCACTAGCTAAGATAATACTAGAGCAAAAAGAAACAAAGCCAATCGAAGGAATAGCAAAACAATACATAAACATAGAAAACTTATCAGAAGAAGACAAGAAAAACAAAGACAAAGTAGTAAAAACTGCAGAAGAAGCAATCGCAGGAGCCCTAGACATAATAGCAGAAGACATATCAGACAACGCAAAATACAGAAAAGAAATAAAAAGGCTATGTAACAGGGAAGCACAAATAGTAACAAAAGCAAGCAAAGAAGAAGAAAAATCAAACTATGAAATGTATTATAACTACAGTGAACCAATAAAATACATACCAAGCCACAGAATTTTAGCAATAAACAGAGGAGAAAAAGAAGAATATCTAAAAGTCAAAATAGAAAAACCAGAAGAAAAAATCCTAGAATATATAGAAAAAGACCTAATAAAAGGAAACACCCAATTTACCCAAATGCTAAAAGAAACAATCTGTGACAGCTTCAAAAGACTAATAGAACCATCAATAGACAGAGAAATAAGAGCAGATCTAACCGAAAAAGCAGAAGACAAAGCAATAAAAGTATTTGGTCAAAACTCAAAACAACTACTACTTGGAGCCCCAATAAAAGGAAAAACAGTAATGGGCTTTGACCCAGCATACAGAACAGGATGCAAAATAGCAGTAATAGACGAAACAGGAAAACTACTAGACTACACAACAGT
>CALXCJ010000071.1 GCA_944386775.1 uncultured Clostridia bacterium | reverse complement strand
TATGAATTATACTAAAAATTTTTGTTAAATATTTTCCAAAATTATTAATATGATTTTGTTAACTTAATGACATTGGGTCCGTCCCCAAAATCCCGGCAAAACGGGAAAAGAAGGACCGTCCCTTAATCCCGATACCCCAAAATCCCGGCAAAACGGAAAAAAAGGACCGTCCCTTAATCCCGATACCCCAAATCCCGGCAAAACGGGGAAAAAAGGACCGTCCCTCAATCCCGATTTTAGAAAAAATCAAAAAACTCTTGATTTTTTTTCTTTAAAAGGTTATTATATTTAATAAATTGCAAAAAATGTCGAAAAAAGTTTAAAGGCAAAAATCATAAAACATTGAAGTATCAAGCAATACAAAAATATATTACAAAACCATTACAAAATTGTTACAAAAATATAACAGTTTCTATTGACATTTTTAATAAAATGTAATATAAATACTCTAGAAAATTTATTCTAAAAAATGGAGGAATTAACTTGGCAATAGGTGATATTATAGTCGGCGTAGATATTGGAACAACCAAAGTTGCAACAGTTGTAGGAGAAGTCAATAACTTTGGTCAAATAGAGCTAATCAGCAGTACATCATATAAATGTAGCGGACTAAAAAAAGGAAAAATAATAAACGAAGATGAAATAAGTTTAAGTCTTGCAAAAACAATAAAAGATGCTGAAGATCAAACAAACCTAAAAATAAATTCAGCATATGTAACCATTCAAGGAAAATATGTAACAATAGTACAAAACAGTATAACCAAAGAAGTAAAAGACAAATACTCAGGAATCTCAGTAAGAGATGTGCAAAGTGCAATAATTCAAGTAAAAGATATCGAAGTGCCAGACGGAAAAACACTAATAGACATAGTACCAGACAAAATAACACTAGAAAATGGAACAGTAGTATCAGACCCTGTAGGAAACCTAAGTTCAAGTTTTACAATAAGTGCACAAGTAATACTTGCAGAAAAAGAATATGTAAGAAAACTAAACACAATATTCAAAAAAGCAGGACTAGAAATAGACGGAATAGTACCAATAGCACTAGCAGAAAGAAACCTGATACTTGACAACAACGAATTGCACGACAATGTAATGCTACTAGACATAGGAGCAGGAAACACAGAAATAGGAGTATTTGAAGGATCATCATTTATATACACAAACTCAATACCACTAGGAGGAGACAATATAACAAATGACATAGCATTAGTGCTAAATATAACAGAAGAAGAAGCAGACAAATTAAAAAGGCAATATGGACTAGCACTAAAATCATACATAGATGTAGATAAAGACAATGACATAATATTAAACACATGTAAAAACGATAGTAAAAATAAAATAATAAAAAGTTCAGAACTAATAGAAATCATAGAAGCAAGAATAGAAGAAATGTTTTCAATAGTAAATAAAGATATAACAAACCAAGGAATAAAATCAAAAATAAACAATGTAATATTAACAGGCCAAGGAATTATAAACATAAACAAAAGTGATGTAGCAGGAAAAATAAACCTAAACATCCCAGTAAAAATATCAACAGGAAGAGCAATAAGCACAGTAAAACCAAACTACAGAACAAGTTATGCATTAGTAAGATATATAGCAGCAAGACCATTTACAAAAACAGTATCAAGCAATATCGACACAAAATCAGAAGAAAACTTCTTCAAAAATATAATAGAAAGAATAAAAGAATTTTTCTATTCATAAAAAGTTATTAATTTTAAAGAATATATATAAGTTTAGGGAGGAAAAGCCAAATGATGGAATATGATGATAACAACATAACAATGATGGATGGAACAGCAACAATAAAAGTAATAGGAGTAGGAGGAGCTGGAAACAATGCTGTAAACAGAATGATAGAATCTGGAATAAAAGGAGTAGACTTCATAGCAGTAAATACAGACAGACAAGCCCTTCAACAATCAAAAGCAAACACAAAAATCCAAATAGGAGAAAAAATAACAAGAGGATTAGGAGCAGGAGCAAACCCAGACATAGGAGCACAATCAGCAGAAGAAAGCAAAGCAGAAGTATCAGAAGTACTAAGAGGAGCTGACATGGTATTTGTAACAGCAGGAATGGGAGGAGGAACAGGAACAGGAGCAGCACCAATAGTTGCAGCAACAGCAAAAGAAATGGGAATCCTAACAATCGGAGTTGTAACAAAACCATTTACATTTGAAGGTAAAAAAAGACTATCACAAGCTGAACGTGGAATAGAAAGTCTAAAAGGAAAAGTAGACACACTAGTTGTAATACCAAATGACAAACTACTACAAATAATCGACAGAAAAACATCAATAATAGAAGCATTCAAAATGGCAGATGATGTATTAAGACAAGGTGTACAAGGTATATCAGACCTAATTGCAGTACCAGGACTTGTAAACCTAGACTTTGCAGATGTTAAAACAATAATGTTAAACCAAGGAATGGCACACATGGGAGTAGGAAGAGCATCAGGAGAAAACAGAGCAGAAGATGCAGCAAAAGAAGCAATACAAAGTCCATTACTAGAAACATCAATAGAAGGAGCAAAAGGAGTAATTATAAACATAACAGGAGGAAAAGACTTAGGATTGCATGAAGTAAACACAGCAGCAGAATTAGTTCAACGTAGTGTAGACCCAGAAGCAAACATAATCTTTGGTACTGTAACAGATGAAACAATGCAAGACGAAATTCAAATAACTGTTATAGCAACAGGATTTGAAAAAAATGAACCAATATCAAGCATAGGTGTAGACAATATAGTATCAAAAACTTGGGAAAAGAAAATAAACTCAATCCCAGCAAGCTCAGAAGTATCATCTTCAGCAAATGACTTAGATATTCCATCATTCTTAAGAAAAAATAAAAATAAAAACTAGACAAGAATTAAAATATTCATAAAATACCTAAAAAGAGAAAGAAAAAAATGTAATTTTAAGTAAAGCAAAAAGAAAATTAAGTAAAACTTATCAAATAAAAACAATAAAAAATAATAAATAAAAAGAAATAATCGAAAAGGCTCGATTATTTCTTTTTTTCTACAATAGAAAAAGACAGACTTTTTTAACAATAAGTATTAAAATTCTAAAAGCAGGTGATAAAAATGACAATCTACCTAGATGTTGTAATTTTAGAAAACTTAATAATGAACAGTATAATAATATATGTAACAGCAATAGTAATGAGAATAAAAATAAAACACATAAAAATAATTATATCAAGTCTAATTGGAGCAATATACTCTGTCGCATCATATATATCAAATGTTCCCATATACTCAAACTTCTTTTTAAAAATAATACTATCAATAGTTATGGTATATATAGCATTTTCACCCAAAAGCCTAAAAATCCTAACAAAACAGATAATAATATTTTACTTAACATCATTTCTATTTGGAGGAGTAGCATTTGCATTAATATATGTAGTAAAGCCACAAGAAATACTCATGAAAAACGGTTTATTTTTAGGAACATATCCACTAAAAACAGTATTTATAGGTGCAATAATTGCAAGCATAATACTAATTGTAGGATTTAAAATTGTAAAAACAAAAATAAGCAAAAAAGACTGCTTTGTACAAGTAAAAATAAAAATCCTATCAAAAGAAATTCTAATAAAAGCAATGGTAGATACAGGAAACTTATTAAAAGAACCAATCACAGGAACACCTGTAATAGTAGTAGAAAGTACTGCATTAGAACCAATCCTACCAAAAGAAATTTTAAACAATTTAGATTCAATATTAGGAGGTGATCTAGAAAAAATACCAGAAGAAATAAAAAATACATATTTATCAAGACTAAAACTAATACCATACTCATCCCTAGGAAAACAAAATGGAATGCTTGTCGGAATAAAAGCAGACGAAATAGAAATAGAAACTGAAGAAGAAACAATAAAAAAAGAAAACATAATAATAGGAATATATAATAAATCATTAACAAAAAGGGGAGAATATAATGGATTAATAGGAATAGAGATTCTAAATTAGAAAAGAGGAAAAGCCATGAAAATTTTAGAATTTGTAAAAAACAGCATATGCACAATATGTGCAAAATACATAAATGATGATGACCAAATAGAATATCTTCCAATATTTTATATAGCAGGAAGTCAAACACTACCACCACCATTATCACCAGAAGAAGAAGAAAAAATGATTGCTAAACTTTCTGAAGAAGACAATTTTGAAGCAAGGCAAGTTTTAGTAGAAAGAAATTTAAGACTAGTAGTATATATAGCAAAAAAATTTGAAAACACAGGTATAGGAATAGAAGATTTAATATCAATAGGAACAATTGGACTTATGAAAGGTGTAAACACATTTAATTCAAGCAAAAAAATAAAACTTGCAACATATGCATCTAGATGTATAGAAAATGAAATTTTAATGTACTTAAGAAAAAATAATAAAATAAAAGGAGAAATCTCAATAGACGAACCATTAAATAAAGATGTAGATGGAAACGAGCTATTGCTATCAGATGTACTCGGAACAGACCCAGATATTACATCAAGAAATTTAGAAGATGAAGTAGATAAAGTACTCTTAAGAGCTTCAATTCTAAAGTTAAAAGCAAGAGAAAAAAAGATAATGGAAATGAGATTTGGATTTAAAACAGGAAAAGAAAAAACCCAAAAAGAAGTTGCAGATGAACTGGGAATTTCACAAAGCTATATCTCTAGACTAGAAAAGAAGATAATTGGAAAGATGAAAAAGGAGATAATAAGTAAAACAGGATAAATAAAAAAACTTTAGTATAAGTGGTTAAAATAAGCCGAGAGTGTCAAAAATTGCTAAAAGGTTAAAAAAAGGATAAAGCAAAATGACAACTCTAAAAAATCGCCATTTTGCTCCATCCATCATAGTAATTTCAGGTATAATCCAATCAACAATTTTAGGTACCTGCTTATCTGCAATTTAAGGTATGATCTAATCTACAATTTTAAAAGAGTATTAATATTAAAATGTATAACAATTAAAAAGAATAAAAAAAACCAAATTTGGAAATAATGTATATAAAGTTTCTAAAGGAGGTTTTCTTTTTGATAAATAAGGTAGAAATATGTGGAGTAAACACATCAAAATTACCTGTGCTTTCAAGAGAAGAAAAAGAAGAACTTTTAGTCAAAATAAAAAATGGGGATGAAAAAGCCAGAAATGAATTTATAAAAGGTAACTTAAGATTAGTATTAAGTGTAATTCAAAGATTTTATAGAAAGTCAGAATCAGCAGATGATTTATTTCAAGTGGGTTGTATTGGGCTAATAAAAGCTATAGATAATTTTGATATAAACCAAAATGTCCAATTTTCAACATATGCAGTTCCTATGATAATAGGAGAAGTAAAAAGATATTTAAGAGATAATAATAGTATAAGAGTAAGCAGATCTATAAGAGATTTAGCATATAAGGTAATTCAGTTTAAAGAAAAATATGTTAAAGAACACGGAAAAGAGCCAAATGTTGAAGAAATTGCAAAAGAGCTTGATGTAGAAAAAGAAGAAATTGCATTTAGTTTAGATGCAATTCAAGATCCGCTTTCTCTGCAAGAACCTGTTTATAATGATGGAACAGAAAATTTATATTTAATGGATCAAGTAAAAGATAGTAAAAATACAGATGAACTCTGGGCAGAAAAAATGACAATAGCTCAAGCTATGAAAAAGTTAAATGATAAAGAAAAGATGATTGTAACTAAAAGATTTTTCGAAGGCAGAACTCAGATGGAAGTGGCAGAAGAAATAGGTATTTCTCAAGCACAAGTTTCTAGACTTGAAAAAAGTGCGATTGGGCATATTAAGAAATTATATAAGTAATATATTGAAAGCATCTCTAAAAAATAGGAGAGATGTTTTTTTCTTATTTTATTAAATAGAAATCATAATAAAAATAAAAAATATAAACAATAAATAAATTAAAATCAAAAAATATATAAGAAAAGCAAAACTTTATCATATAAAAAAATAAAAAACATATAGATATATAATAGAAGAAAAATAAAAAAGGAGAAATAGTTTGAAAGAAATAATTTCATAACTATGTGTACCTTTAAAGTAGATAGAGAAAGGAATGGAATAATAATATGCAAGATAAAGGTCTAGATTTTAAACACAAAGAAGTTGTAAATATAACAGATGGAAAAAGACTTCGGATATGTCCAAGATGTTTGTGCAGATTTAGAAACAGGAGTAATAACATCCATAATAGTACCAGGTAGTAACAAATTGTTAAACATATTTTCACAAAATAATGATATAGTAATACCTTGGAAAAACATTAAGTGTATAGGAGATGATTTAATTTTAGTAGAACTATAACTTACTTGCAAGTTATAATTTACTACTTAAATAACACCTTGATGGATTCTCTATATTTTGTAAAACTATAAATAGTAACCACTGGTAAAAAATTACAGCAAAAAAACTTAAAAAAACTATTGACACCAAAGCTAAACCATGGTATTATAAAAAAGCATCAAGCGGAAACAAAAAGAGCAAAAATAATAACACAAAAAAAGTTAAAAAAAATCAAAAAAACTGTTGACAAAAAAACTAAACCGTGTTATTATAAATAAGTACCTTGCAACAGACAAAAAATAAAAAATATTACAGAAGAATTAGTAATAAAAAGCACTAATAAAATTTAACAAAATGGACAATTGCTAGTTTTTTATTTTGCCCCAAATAAGGCAAAAAATATTTTTAAAAAAATGTCGAAAAAAGTATTGACAAACAAAACAAGGTATGGTAAAATCCAAAAGTTCCTTATCAAGGAACAAAAAAGTACATTGAAAAGTAAACAATAAAATCCTTTAGAGAATAAACCGAAGCGGTACGATTCTTCAAAGAAGA
>CALXCJ010000070.1 GCA_944386775.1 uncultured Clostridia bacterium | reverse complement strand
TTTTTGGTGAGCCATAGAGGGTTCGAACCTCCGACCGTCAGATTAAGAGTCTGCTGCTCTACCAACTGAGCTAATGGCCCGTATTTTTTTAGTTTATAATAATATGTATTATAATATGATTTAAACATAAAGTCAAGACCTAAAAATTTCCATTTTTCTATTTTTATGATTAATTTATGATAATGTCAATTTTTCTATTTCTTTTTTCATACTTTTGTAATATAATAACAATGTATCCAAAATATAATTATATTTTCCATACAATCATACTCTTATGGGAGTGATATTTATGAAAAAAATTTTATTTAAGGGCTGTGGAACAGCTATTGCTACACCTTTTGATGAACAAGGTGTAAACACTTCTGAATTTTCAAGATTAATTGAAAATCAGATTCAAAATAAAGTAGATGCAATAATTGTTTGTGGAACTACAGGTGAGTCATCTACTATGACAGAAGAAGAAAAAGTTTCTGCAATTAAATGTGCTATTGAAACTTCTAAAAAGAGGGTTCCTATAATTGTTGGAACTGGAAGTAATAACACAAAACAAGCAATTAGTAATTCTATTTTAGCTGAAAAGCTTGGGGCTGATGGACTTTTAGTTGTAACACCTTATTACAATAAATGTACTCAAGAGGGTTTAATTAAACATTATCTGGAAATTGCAAAATCGGTGTCATTGCCTATTATTCTTTATAGTGTTGCAAGTAGAACTGGTGTAAATATTGAACCTAAAACTTGTTTGGAGCTTTCTAAAATAGAAAATATAGTTGCAATAAAAGAGGCAAGTGGCAATATTTCACAAATTGCTGAAATTTCTAGGCTTTGCGGGGATGACTTACATATTTATTCTGGAAATGATGATCAGATTTTACCTATATTATCTGTTGGTGGAATTGGTGTAATTTCAGTGCTTTCAAATGTTTTCCCTGAGTTTACTCATAATATGGTAATGAGTTTTTTAAATGGAAATTTAGAAGAAGCAAAATTAATGCAACTTAAGAGTCTTCCTTTGATTAAGGCTTTATTTTCTGAAACAAACCCTATACCTGTTAAGGCTGCTTTAAATATGCTTGGGTATTCGTTTGGTGTTCCTAGGTTGCCTCTTACGGAATTGACTGATAAGAATAAGGAGACTTTGAAAGAATTATTATTTAATTTTGATTGATTATATTAAAAGTTTGAATTTATTTTAAATTTAATTGATTATACTAAAAATTTGGATTTTTTTAACTTTGATTGATTATACTAAAAATTTGAATTTTTTTAACTTTGATTGATTATGCTAAAAATTTGAATTTTTTTAACTTTGATTGATTATATTAAAAATTTGAATTTATTTTAATTATTTATTAGAAATTATGATATTTTTATAATCATAATTTCTATTGATATTTATTTATATGCATATTTAATGATTCCTAAGTGTATATTTTATTTTTATTGTATTTTAATGTGTATATTTTATTTCACTATATTTAAATATGTATTTTATATTTATATATTTAAATGGTATATTTTATATTTATATTTTTAAAATTTATAAATGCCAAAAAGAAAGGAATGTTGTTTTTATGATAAATGTATTAATAAGCGGAGCAAATGGAAGAATGGGACAAGTTGTTGGTGAATTAATTGGTCAAACTGATGATTTTAAAGTGTCTTGTGGGTTTGATAAAGATGATTCTAACGCTTTTTCATTTCCTGTATATTCTAATTTAAGTGATATAAAAGAATTACCAGATGTTATAATAGATTTTAGTATTCCTGTTGCTACTATGAAAGTTTTAGATTTTGCAGTTTCTAATAAAATTCCTATGGTAATTGCAACTACTGGGCTTACAGATGAAAATTTAAAAATGATTAAAGATGCATCTTTAAAGATTCCTATTTTTCAGTCAGCTAATATGTCTTTTGATATTAGTATAATGAAAAAGCTTGTTATGTGGCTTGCACCTTTACTAAAAGATACTGATATTGAAATTATAGAAACTCATCATAACAGAAAGATAGACAGCCCTAGTGGTACAGCTCAAATGCTTGCTGATGCTATTAATGAGTCTTTGGGAAATACCCATCATTGTGAGTATAATAGGCATGATAAATTAGAAAAGAGAGATAAAAACGAGATTGGTATGAGTTCTATAAGAGGTGGAAATATTGTTGGTGAACATACTGTTAAGTTTTTTGGTGAGTTTGAGACTTTTGAGATAAAACATACTTCTTATTCTAGAAATGTTTTTGCAGAAGGTGCTCTAAAGGCTGCTAGATTTTTAGTTGGGCAAAAGCCTGGGTTTTATAGTATGGAGGATATGTCGAACTGATTTATATTGCAATTTTGGTTTGTCCCTTTTGGCACTTTTTTGCATTAAATAAAACTGAATAGAGAATATTTTACTGATATTTTTGTAAAATATTCTCTATTTGGTTAATTTTTTGAATTGTTTGATGTGGTATTTGCTGTGCCTGCTTTACTTGCTGTATTTGTTGTACTTGCTACTGTGTTATCTGTTTTATTATTTGTTTTATTATTTGCATCACTTGGATTTGTATTATTTGTGTTTGTTTTATTTGTATTTGTGCTGTTATTTGTATTTGTTGTATTATTATTTTTTTCATTTGTTGCATCTTTGCTTGGGTCTTTTGAGTTATTATCTTCATTGTTATTTGTTTTATTATTTGTGCTGTTGTTAGTGCTATTTGTACTGCTACTTCCTTTTGTTCCTTTTATTATTATTTTTTGCATTGCATTATATGTGTCTTTTGATATTAGCTCTCTTGATACTACTTTTCCGTTTAAAGATTTTACAAGATATGTTTCTGTTTGCACTCCATTTGCGCCATATTGTTTAACTTTTTCTGTTCCTGCAGGTAGGCTTGCATCTTCTATATATTTTGTTGTTGTTGGTATTGTTGCAATTTTTTTTACATCTAATGAGATGTCATATTCTACTTCTTCTTTTATTCCATATATTGATACTCTTGCTACTCCATTTTGTGCTGATGCTACTATTTTTATTGGGTATTGTCTTGTGTTTTTAAATCTGAAGTCTGTCATTCCATATACTACTGTTGCATCTTCTCCTGCTCCTACATATGATGTTACAAATTGATGGTTTCTTCTTTCTACGATTTCTAAATTTGCAAATAGTACTGCATCATATAATGTTGTCGAAATTTGGCATATTCCTCCGCCTAGTCCATCAACAACTTCTCCGTTTGAGTATATTGCTGCATTCTTGTATCCTGCGGCTATTGTTCTTTCGCCTAGTGTTTGGTTGTATGAGAACGTTTCTCCTGGCATAACTACTTGGTTATTTATTTTTTCACAGGCAATCTTTAAGTTTGTTGATCTATCTTTAAGTCCAGCATCATATATTGTTGAAAATGTTGATAATCTGTCTGGAAAAGCTTCTGTTCCTAAATCGCTTATTGTTACTTTTGGCTTTGTTATAGTTAGTGGTATTGTGTATTCTTCTTTATCTTCTGCTTCTATTTGTGCTTTTGCTTCGTCTACATTAAAGTCTACTCCTTCTACTTCTGGGTGTATTGTAAATGGGTCTTTTGTTACATATGCATCTTGCACTTCTTTGTATACTTCTTCGTGTATTTTATCTATATTGATTGGGTCTGGTTCTTTTTCGTTTACTGGTATTTCTATGTAGTCATCAATTATTTCTTTTGTTTCTAGTCTTTCTTTTACTAGGTTTAAAAGTTTTTCTGCATCTACTATTATTCCTTTTTTTCCTTTTGTTATTATTAGGTTGTTGTCTTCTATGTAGTAACTTGATTCTATTACTATTCCTGGGATATTTGCTCCTATGTCTTCTATTGTTTTTTTGGCTATTTCTTCATTTAGGCTCATATTTACGTTTATATCTTTTTTGCCCATTAGTGCAAATAGTATATTATAATTATTGCTAAAGATATTTCCATCTCTTCCTATTTGCATTGCTTGGTTTACACTATCTTCTATTGCATATTTTACTTCTAACATATTTGGGCTTATGTTTGATTCATAGTCATTGTATTTTACTTTTATTTCTTTTTCTAGCTTTTCTTGATATATTGTTTCTAGTTTTTGTATTGCTTCGTCTTTGCTTAGGTTTGCAACTTCTATTCCTTCTATTTTTACTCCGCTTACTATTTTGTTGTTGTTTAGGTTCATTAGTGCAAATATAGTTGAAAATAGTAGTATTGCAAGTAATATTATGAATGAAGTTATACTTGCTATTATTATTTTTTTCTTGTTTTTTGGGTTTTTATTTTTTGTTTTGTCTTTGTTTTCTTTTTTATTTAGTTTTGTTTCTTTTTTGTTTTGCTTCTTTTGTTCTTTTTTTTGGATGTTTTTTTCTTTTTGCTCTTCTATTTTTGTATTTTCATTAGTGTTATTCATTGCTTCACCTGCTTTCTCTTCTTTTGGTTTTATTTTTTCTAATAGTTCTTCTTTCATCTTCATATCCCCTTTATTTTTTCTATATTTATACTAACATAAAATGCTTTTTTTTACAATATTTTTTATATTTTTTAAATTTCTATTTATCTAACTTTTACTTTGTGTACTTTTTTCTAATTAATATTATGTGTTTGCTTTGTTTTTTATTCTATTTTAGTTTGTTTGGATTTTTACTTTTTATTAATGTATAATTTTATATAAACTAAAAAAAATGTCAAAAAATCTAAAAATTTTTACAAAAGTACTTGAACATTGTAAAATTTAATATTATAATGTAGAAAGCAAAAGACAAAAATAAGGAGTAAGAATTATGGAATTAACAAAAAATATCTTTTTTAATACTGATAAATTAATTGAAAATACTGAAGTAAAGCTTTCTTATACTGGAAAATTTTTTCAAGATGATTCTCAAGAAGTTTTTATTCATTATGGCTTTGGTCATAATTGGGATAATTTAAATGATATAAAAATGGAAAAAACTGATTTAGGTTTCCAAGCAGAATTTGAACTAGGCGAAGGTGAAACTTTTAATTTCTGTTTTAGAAATGATAAAAATGAGTGGGATAATAACGAAGGAAATAATTATATCTTCCCTCTAGAGAAAAAGCAAACAGAACTTATCGTATTAGAAGATGAACCTGTTTCTTTAGGTACTGCTAGAAAACTTAGAAGATCTTATTTATGGAGTAAAAAAGTGCGTTTGGCAATTTATAAAATAATAACATATCTTCCTAAGTTAATTTCTGGAAATTATAAGAAAAAAGTAAATGAAACAGAGTAATTTTAAGTTATTTTCTTTATTTACGTTATTTAAGTTGTTTAAGTTTAATAAACTGTTTTTCAATAGATTAAAGACTAAAAATAAATAGTGCGTTTTTGTTTAATTATTTATTTTTAGTCTTTTTGAATTTAATTTTTGAATAAATGTATTTCTATGTAATTATCCATCCACCATTTATAGATATTATTTGACCTGTTGTATATTCATCTTCAATTAACCAGTTTACACATTTTGCAATATCTTGTGTTTTCCCGGATTTTATTTAGTGGTATTTCTTCTTTAATTTGGTCTATTTCTTGATTCGAAAGGTTATTGTTTATTTCTGTATTAATAATTCCAGGTGCAATTGAATTTACTCTAATATTTGAAGGGCCAACTTCTTTTGCTAATGCTTTAGTTAAACCATCCATACCTGCTTTTGAAATAGAATATAAAATTTCTTGTGATGCACCTACTATTCCCCATATAGATGAGATGTTTATAATACATCCTTTTTTATTATGTATCATATTTTTTACTGCTCCTTGGCACATACAAAATGCTGAATATAAATTTGTGTTTATTATTTCATTCCAGTCTTCTTCTTTTACTTCGTCAATTAATTGGTATTTATCAATTCCTGCATTATTAATTAGAATATCTATTTTTTTGTATTTATTTTCAGTGTATTTTATTAGTTTTTCACACTCTTCTTTTTTTGAGATGTCTGCTTTAAAAATGTCTATTGCTATTTCTTCTTTTTTTAGTTCTTCTTGTAATTTTAGTGCTTCTTTTTCTGATTTATTATAATTTGCAACAACTATTATTCCTCTTTTGGCGAGACTTTTTGCTATTTCTCTTCCTATACCTCTTGATGCTCCTGTTACTATTGCAACATTATTATTTTCCAAAACGCTTACCTCCTTTTGTTCATTTTGTAACAAGATTTTATATAATTCAACTTTTTAAACATTTTCCTGTAATTGGGACATTTTTTTTGCTAAATTTTTTGGCTGTCTTTTAAATGGGATATTTTTTGTATCTTATTGTTTTTTTATTGTTCTTATTGTTTTTTTGTTATTAATCACTTGATATTACTATAATAGCAGACTTTTTTAAGTTTTTCAAGCAGTTTATAAAATTAAAACTAATTTAAAATTTCTTTTATGTTTGCTTGTTTTTTGTTGTAAATTATTGTAATATAATTGCAACCTTTCGCTTGAAAAGGCCAGTCTTTTTCTTAAAGGCGGAAAGGGGTGTACTACATATGACAATCGGCGATGCACTTCTTTGTCTAGTTGATAAATTGTTAGAAGAAAGAGAAAGAGTCG
Organism: uncultured Clostridia bacterium; assembly: GCA_944386775.1. Classification (GTDB taxonomy): domain Bacteria; phylum Bacillota; class Clostridia; order TANB77; family CAG-508; genus CAG-269. The sequence continues at coordinate 391 of CALXCJ010000070.1, read as the reverse complement.
TTAGACTTGAACTTTCTAAGCAAAATCAACAAGATAAAGATAGGCAAACAGACAAAGACTAATTGTAGACATACATAAGTCGTAGGGCAACTTCTTCCGGATTTGCTCTATTTTTGAGCAAAAAAATAGTATGTGCACTTCCGGATACACATACAACTACAATCTGACAATCGGCGCCAGACACATTTATTATGTACTTAAATGATAACATATTATTAGTGCTTTGTCAAATTTATTTTGTAAAATATTTTTTTGATTTTTGGACATAAAAAAAGCCAATCATCAAGAGCTTCCCTCAAAACGAATGACCTTTGTGGAGCCACTTCCCAGATTCGAACTGGGGACCCTCGCATTACAAGTGCGATGCTCTGGCCAGCTGAGCTAAAGTGGC
>CALXCJ010000069.1 GCA_944386775.1 uncultured Clostridia bacterium | reverse complement strand
TCCCCAAGTTCCCGGCAAGGTCTGTCCCCAAGTTCCCGGCTAGAAGGGATTTTTAGGACCGTCCCTCTTTCCCGATTAATTTTCTAAAAAATTAACTAAATCTATTGCTAAAATTCAAAAACTGTAATATAATTGCAATAAAATTGTAATAAAAATGAAAAATGTATGAGAGGGAGAGAATAATATGTTTAAATTTGGTTTCGGACAAGATGTAGGTATAGATTTAGGAACAGCAACAGTAATTGTATATGTCAAAGGAAAAGGAATAGTATTAAGAGAGCCATCAGTAGTAGCAGTAGATAGCAATAGTGGAGATGTACTAGCAGTAGGAGGAGAAGCAAGAAGAATGCTAGGAAGAACACCAGGAAATATCATAGCAACAATACCTCTAAGAGAAGGGGTAATATCAGACTATACAGTTACAGAAAAAATGCTTAAATATTTCATAAACAAAGTATGTGGTAAATTTGTATTCTCCCCAAGAATAATGATATGTATCCCATCACAAGTAACAGAAGTAGAAAAAAAAGCAGTAATAGATGCTGCAATGCAAGCAGGAGCAAGAAAAGTATTTCTAATAGAAGAACCAATAGCAGCAGCAATAGGAGCAGGAATTGATATTGCAAAACCTTGTGGAAATATGGTAGTAGATATAGGTGGAGGAACAACAGATATAGCAGTAATATCACTTGGAGGGTCAGTAGTAAACAGTTCACTTAAAGTCGCAGGAGATAAATTTGACGAAGCAATAGTAAAATATATAAAGAAAAAGCACAACATAGCAATAGGAGAAAGAACAGCAGAGGATCTAAAAGTAAATATAGGTTGTGTATATCCAAAAATCCAAGATGTAGAAATGGACATAAGAGGAAGAGACCTAATTACAGGTTTACCAAAAACAGTAACAATCCATTCATCAGAAATGCTAGAAGCACTAATTGAACCTGCAATGATGATAGTAGATGCAGTCCATGGAGTGCTAGAAAGAACACCACCAGAACTTGCAGCTGACATAAGTGACAAAGGAATATACATGACAGGAGGAGGCTGCCTAATAGACGGTCTAGACAGGCTATTACAAGAAAAAACAGGAATAAATGTAATGATAGCACAAGACACAGTATCTTGTGTAGCACTAGGAACAGGAAAAGCTTTGGAAAATTTGGATGTATTGGAAGGTAAAAGATAATGAAAACAGTAGCATTTATAACACTTCGGTTGTAAAGTAAACCAATATGAAACAAATGCAATGTCACAAAAATTCTTAGAAAAAGGATATGAAATAGTAGAACACACAAAAAAAGCAGACATCTATATAATAAATACATGTACAGTAACAAACATGTCAGACAGAAAATCAAGGCAAATGCTTAGAAGAGCCAAGATTTTAAATAAAGATGCAATAGTAGTTGCAGTCGGATGTTACGCACAAGTTGCCAAAAATGAAATAGAGCAAATTCCAGAAATAGACTTAGTACTTGGAAACGATGAAAAAGTAAATATAGTACAGTATGTAGAAAAATATATAAAAGAAAGTAATGCTCAAAACAATGAAACAATCAATACTGGAAATAAAATTCAAGATGTAATGCAATCAAAAGAGTTTGCAGAATTTGGTGATGTAACATACACAGAAAAAACAAGAGCAGTTATAAAAATACAAGATGGTTGTGACAGATTTTGTTCATATTGTATCATTCCATATGCAAGAGGAAGAGTAAGAAGTAGAAAACCAGAACACATAATTTCAGAAATAGAAAAAATTGCAAAAGAAGGAATAAAAGAAGTAGTAATAACAGGAATACACATAGCATCATATGGAAAAGATTTCAGAAGTGGAAAAGAAATAGAAAATGAAAAAGAAATACAAGGCAACAAACAATATCGATTAATAGACCTCCTAGAAGAAATAAATAAAATAGAAGGAATTCAAAGAATCAGACTAGGCTCAATAGAACCACTATTAATCACAAAAGAATTCCTAGACAGATTAATAAAATTAGAAAAAGTATGCCACCATTTTCACTTATCTCTACAAAGTGGATGTAATGAAACACTTAAAAGAATGAATAGAAGATATACAATAGAACAATTCCAAGAAATAGTAAAAAATATAAGAAAATATTATAAAGATGCTGTACTCACAACAGACATAATAGTAGGTTTCCCAGGAGAAACAGAAGAAGAATTTAGCAAAACATATAACTTCTTAAAAAATATTAAATTCTATAAAATGCACATATTCAAATACTCTCAAAGAAAAGGAACAAAAGCTGCAACAATGCCGAATCAAGTAGACGGAAATATAAAAGAAGAAAGAAGCAAAAAATTACTAGAACTATCAGATAAAAACCAAAAAGAATATAATAAAAGATATATAGGAAAAGAAGTAGAAGTACTATTCGAAGAACAAGAAGGAAAATATTATAAAGGGCACACCAAAAATTACATAGAAATAAAATGCGAAACAAACGAAAATCTACAAAACGAAATAAAAAAAGTAAAATGTAAAAAGCTAGATTCAGATTGTATAATAGCAGAAATTTAAAATTAATTAAAAGTATAATACAAATAAATCAAAAGGTGTAACTCGGAATAAAATAAAGTGTATAACACAAATAAATCAAAAGATGTAACTCGGAATAAAATAAAGTGTATAACACAAATAAATTAAAAGGTGTAATTCGAGATAAAATAAAGTGTATAATACAAATAAATCAAAAGTGTAATACAAACGTAACAAAAACGTAATGTAAATGTAAAATAAAAAAACGTAAAAAAACTTGATTATTTTAAATATTTATAGTATAAAAATATTAAAAGAAAATTATCACGAAGGAGGAAATATAAATGGCAGATTTAGGTGAAGAAAATAAAGTATCAGGAGTATTTGGAGGAATAGAATTTCAAAACAATGAAGATAATCAAAATAACAACCAAATAGAAAATAACAACAATGAAAACAATCAACTATTCCAAAACGCAGGAACAATAAGAGACAAAAGCTTACCAGTAAAACAAGGATTCTGGTCAAAATTCAAAGCATTCTGGTTACAAGAAATAGATTGGAACAAAGAAATAAAAGTTGAATTAACACCATATCAACAAAAAGTAGAAAATGAAATAAACGATTTTCTACATCAAGAAATCACTTGGGACAAAGTGCATGATTTCTTATTCCAAGAAGTAAGATTTGGAAAAAATAAAAAACAAGCTTAAAAAATATCTCATTTGAGGACACTCCCCAAATGAGATATTTTTAAGCTTGTTTTTTAAGTTATAGGAAATTGCATTTCCTATAACTTAAAAAAGAGCTGAAATCGCTATTGCCTTTGAGATTTCCTCACTTTGTTCGGAAACTCAAATCGGCACGAACAAAGGGCGACGTTTGTCGCTTTGTTCTTTTCTATATGAATATTTACGTTAATTAGAAGAATTTAAATATTAGATATTGTATCATTTATATTAATATGATATAAATAAAATATAAATTATATTAATTAAAGGGGAAAAATATGAATTTAAAAACTGTAAATGAAATTTTTAGTTATGGACTTTTGGCAGTAGGAGCACTAAAATTTATCCTAGCAATTTTAGTTTTAATGCAAGTACTAACAAATATGAATTATATATTTGCAGGAGGATATATTAATACTTATGATTACTCAAAATTTTCTGTAATTATTGGTGGAGCACAGATTATACTAGCAGTTGGCTCTATAATTATGATATTTGTAAACATAAAAGAGCTACCAGAAGTAATACCAGGTTATTTATGGGGATTGGGAGCGATACTAATAGAGTTTATAACACCTTCTTTTATATATCTATTTGTCTTAGGCGCTGAATGTGGTATGTATGTAAAGGCGGGAAATAAAATTAGAGATAAAAATGCAAGGTATAAGAAAAATTATAAGCCAAAAAGACAAAAAAATAGAAAGGTAGAATGGTTTTATAATGAACCAAATGAGAAAAGACAACAAGAAGAATTAAAAAAGCAAAAAAGAATGCAAAAATTAGAAGAAGAACTTCAAGGATGGAAAGAATTACTAGAATCTGGCGAAATAGATGAAGAAACATATAACCAAGAAACAAATAGGGTTATTGAAAAGAAAAGAAAATTGAACGAAAGTACTAAATAATAAAATCTTTTAAAAATAAAAATTTTTAGTAAATAACATCTTTTAATGGGATTTTTAAATACCTATAAAAATGCAGGATAGTCTTTTTTAGATTATTCTGTTTTTTTGATTTCTAAAAATAAAAAAATGTATAGAAATAAAAAGAATAAATCACGATAATTGAGTATTAAAGAATTAGATGTAATTAAGCTAGAAAATTAATTAAGATATTGAACTTTAAAAATAACATAGCATTAAAAGAAAAATTTATCAATAAATGAAAAATGTTTTTAAAAAAAAAATTAAAAATTAGAATAATAGAAAAAGGATAAATCCCAGTATTTTAAAGTAATACTAGAAATTATAAAATATAATTAAGTTTCTAGCTTAATTATAAAATTAAAACACTATATTTGAACTAATAAAAACAAAAATAAAAAAGGGAGGAAAAAGAAAAAATGAAAAACAAAAGACTAGAAAGCAAAGGAATCACATTAATTGCACTAATTGTAACTATAATAGTATTATTAATTTTAGCAGGAGTAGCAATACAAGCACTAACAGGGCCAAATGGAATCCTAAACAATAGCATAGAGGCAAAAAAGCAAACGAATATGAAAAACATATTAGAAAAAGCAAACCTAGCAAAACAAGATGTAATATCACAAAATGTGTTAGCTGGTAAAGAAACAACTAAAGATGAAATTGTAGACAAAATAGTAGAAGAACTTGGAGGAAACAAGAACGGAAATTTAATAACAGAAGTAGATGACGAATATGAAATAATGGTAAAAGATGATAACCAAATAGAAGTAGTTGAAAAAGGAGAAGGATATGTAGATGCAATATATAAAGACCCAGCTCCAGAAAGTGATTTTAGATATGAAGTAACAGAAGATAATGAAATAAAAATATTAGAATACCTAGGAAACGAAGAAAGCTTAAATATACCAGATACCATAGAAGGAAAGCCAGTTACAATATTGTGGGCAGATGAGTATTGGGTAACTACAAATGTTGTGAAGCCTGATGGAACATTTGAGCCAACATCAAGTCAACCAGCAGGAAATATAGCAAGAGATAAAATAATAAAAAGTTTAAAAATTCCAGATACGGTGAGAATAATAGAAATGTTTGCATTTAGTGATTCGGGAATAGAGACATTATATTTATCTTCTGGATTAGAAGAAATAAGGGATTCTGCGTTCTCTAATAATAATATCAAAGTTTTAGAGATACCAGAAGGAGTAAAAGTTATTGGTCAGAATACATTCTCATCATCTAATATAGAAAAATTAGTTATACCAGATAGCGTAACAGTAATTAATGCAAGAGCTTTCGCAAACAATAATTTGACAGAGATAAACTTACCACCAAATTTAAATTATCTTGGAGGAGGAGCATTTACTGGAAATAAAGCAGAAAAAATGCTTTATGGAATAACAAATGGAAAAGAAGATAGAACAAAATTTAATAGTTATTGTGGAAGACATGCAGAAGGAAATCTAGATTTAGAAGGTATAGTAACTATTGAATACTTTGCATTAGATTCAAGTTCAGGTGTAGAAAATCTAATTATACCAGAAGGTGTAGAAACAATTAATACTTTTATGACAGGAGATTTAAAAAAATTAGTAATTCCATCAACACTAAAATCTATAGGAATGTGTGTATTTGGTAATATAGAATATTTTGAAATTAAACGTGAAAGTTTTAATACTAATACACCAGTAATACTTTGTCAAAAAATAGGAACAATAAAAGTACCTTATAGTGAAGACCACAGTATATTAGAGTATTATAAAGAACTTTTAAGTCGTGAGCTTAGTTCAATATTTATTACAAATGGGTATACCACAATCACAGATGAATAAAAAATGCTCCATTTTAGGACAGTTACTAATTGTGACATTTGGTTACAGTAAGAAAATCTAAAATAATAGTTATCTACTATAATATATGTGTAATCAAAATTTAATATAAAACAAAAAAATGTTTACATTTTATGAAAAATATGTAAAAAGTATAGCAAACTTTATGAGTTTATGTTATACTTTTTTAAGTTATCTTATAAATAATATACAATGTACAAGAGTGAATAAAAAAGGAAGTGGTATAAAGTGAAAAAATTACCATATGGAATAAGTAATTATGAAGAGCTAGTAAAAGACGGATATTACTATGTTGACAAGACCAAATATATTGAAAAATTAGAAAATCTACCAGAAAAAAGAATATTATTTTTACGTCCAAGAAAATTTGGAAAAACTTTATTTACAAGCACACTAGAAAACTATTATGATATTAAAAAAATAGATAAATTTGAAAAACTATATGGAAACACATACATAGGTAAAAATCCAACTAAACGTAAAAACAGTTATAACATATTAAAATTTAACTTCTCAGGAATAGATACTCAATCTGAAGAAACAACAATAAAAGGATTCAAAAACGAAACAGCCTCATCAATCAAAGTATTTGTAGAAAAATATGGTTTAGATTTTTACATCAATATGGATGATGAAGCAGAAAATATATTAGACAATTTAATAAAAGCATTCAGCTTGCAAAAAGCAGAAGAAAAAATTTACGTCATCATAGATGAATATGACCATTTTGCAAATGAATTACTAGGATTTAATACAAAACAATTCAAAAATCTAGTTTCAAAAAATGGAAAAGTAAGAAAATGGTACGAAATACTAAAAAAAGGAACAGAAAGCGTGGTTGATAGAATATTCATAACAGGAGTTGCACCAATAACTTTAGATAGTTTAACATCAGGATTTAATATTAGTTCAGATATAACTAAAGACGAAGAATTTAATGAAATGTTAGGATTTACACAAGAAGAATTAATAGAGCTTATGGA
>CALXCJ010000068.1 GCA_944386775.1 uncultured Clostridia bacterium | reverse complement strand
GGCAAGCAGAAAAGAATTAGATCAAGAGATTAAAGAAAGAAGAGGCGAAGTACAAAAACAAGAAGCTAGAATAATTCAAAAGGAAGAAAGTTTAGACAGACGTTCAGAAAATTTCGAAAAGAGAGAAAAGGAATTAGACAAAAAATGGGAAGAAGTTGAAGAGCAAGAAAACAAAATCAATGAATTATACACAGCACAAGTTGAAAAATTACAACAAATAGCAAGCTTAAGCAAAGAAGAGGCAAAAGAAAGACTTTTAAAAGAAGTCGAAAAAGAGCTAACTCAAGAAAAAGCCGTTATGATTAGAGAAGCAAATCAAAAGGCAAAAGAAGAATCAACAAAAAATGCCAAGGAACTTCTTACATATGCAGTACAAAAATGTGCAGCTGACCACTCTCAAGAAACAACAGTATCAATTGTTGCACTTCCAAGTGATGACATGAAGGGAAGAATTATTGGGCGTGAAGGAAGAAACATAAAAGCATTAGAAACACTAACAGGAGTTGACTTAATCATAGATGATACACCAGAAGCAGTAGTATTATCAGGTTTTGATCCATTAAGAAGAGAAGTTGCAAAAATTGCTCTTGAAAAATTGATTGATGATGGAAGAATACATCCAGCAAAAATTGAAGAAATGGTAGAAAAAGCAAAACAAGAAGTAGAAGAAACAATCAAATCAGAAGGAGAAAGAGCAGTATTAGAATCAGGAGTAATAGGCTTACATCCAGACTTAGTTAAATTAATTGGAAAACTAAAATACAGAACAAGTTATGGACAAAATGTATTAAACCACTCAATAGAAGTTTCTAATTTAACAAGAATAATGGCTGATGAATTAGGCTTAGATACAAAACTTGCAAGACGTGCAGGCTTATTACACGATATAGGAAAAGCTCTAGATCACGATATGGAAGGAACACATGTTGAAATAGGAGTAGAAATCCTAAAGAAATACAAAGAAAATCCTGTAGTAATAAATGCTGTAGAAGCACACCATGGAGATGTAGAACCAACTAGCCTCGAAGCTGTGCTAGTACAAGCAGCAGATGCAATCTCAGCATCAAGACCAGGAGCTAGAAGAGAAACCTTAGAAGCATATATTAAAAGGTTGCAAAACTTAGAAGAAATTGCAGATTCTTTCGAAGGAGTAGAAAAATCATTTGCAATCCAAGCAGGACGTGAAGTTAGAATACTTGTAGAGCCAGATAAAATATCAGATGACAAAATGACAATTTTAGCACATGATGTAGCAAAACGAGTAGAAAAAGAAATGGACTACCCAGGACAAATCAAAGTAAATGTAATAAGAGAAACACGTGTTGCAGATTATGCAAAATAGCTTAAGTTAGGATTAAAATAATATATGAAAAAATAGTATATAAAAAAAGATTTTTTTAAATTTTATTAATAAATTAAAAAAATCTTTTTTTAGTTTAAGGTTTAAAAGTTTCTACATTTTTTTGGTCAAAGTATAAAATTTACATTTATAACTTAAAATAGACCTTGAGGGATCCTATAAAATCTTTTATAACAGTAAATAGTAAAATGGCACAAAAAAATGAGGAAACTTTTTAAATTATAGTATCTTGCAAATATACAAAATATATAGTAATATATATAATGTCAATAAAAAATATAGGCAAAATCAATAATAGAAAGAAGGTTTTAAAGTGAAAATATTAGCTGTAGGAGATATAGTTGGAAATAGTGGAATAAACGAATTAAAAAGCAAGCTAAATGCAATCAAGAAAGAAAAAAATATAGATTTTTGCATAGTAAATGGAGAAAATGCAGCAGAAGGAATGGGACTAACTGAAAAAAATTTTCATAGCATACTAGATGCTGGAGCAGATGTTATAACAATGGGAAACCATACTTGGGGAAAAAAGGAAATATTCAAATTTATAAACCAACCTCAAATTATTAGACCAGCAAACTATCCAGAAGGAGTAGTAGGAAAAGGTTATAACACCTATAATTGCAAAGGAAAAAATATAGGAGTTATAAACCTAATTGGAAGAGTAGATATAAACATACTTTCAGAAAATCCATTCATAAAAGTAAATAAAATAATTAATAAAATACAAAATGAAACAGATATAATAATAATAGATTTCCACGCAGAAGCAACAGCAGAGAAAATAGCAATGGGAAACTATGTAGATGGAAAAGTAACAGCAGTATTTGGAACACACACACATGTACAAACAGCAGATGAAAAAATCCTTCCAAAAGGAACAGCATATATTACAGATATAGGAATGACAGGACCTAAAAACTCAGTAATAGGAATGGATATAGCAGTATCTATAAAAAGATTTGAAACCACCCTTCCAGAAAAATATAAAATAGCTGAAGGAGATGCTATATTTAATGCAGCTATATTTGACATAGATGATGAAACAAATAAAGCAATAGGTGTAGAGAGAATATACTTAGGGTAAAAATTGGTAAAGACGAAAAATGTCGAAAAACTAGCTATTTTGCGATGAAATAATTGAAAAAATTCCCAAAAAACCTTTACAAAAAAATCCATATATTGTAAAATAAAAATCGTAAAAGTTGCAACAAAAAATAAATTAATAGGAGGCCAAAGAAAAATGGAAATTTTAAAAATTTCATCAAAATCAAACCCAAATTCAGTTGCAGGAGCAATAGCAGGGTTAGTAAAAGAATCAAACAAAGCAGAAATGCAAGCAATCGGAGCAGGAGCATTAAATCAAGCAGTCAAAGCAGTAGCTATAGCCAGAGGATTTGTCGCACCATCAGGTGTAGATCTAGTATGCATACCAGCCTTTGCAGAAGTAGAGGTTGAAGGAGAAGACAGAACAGGTATAAAATTGATAGTAGAATCTAGAACATAAATAAAATGAAACCAAAATCAATTAAAAAATAAAAAGCAAGAGGCAGATGCAAAAAGCAAAGCAAAAATAAAATCTAGATTAAAAATAAAGAATAAGCAGTTAATTCTGCTTATTTTTTTAATCTAATCAATATAACCTAAAAAATACAATAGTCAAAAACACATAAGCATATCTAAACACTTTCTTATTAATAAAGTTAGACTGCAAATAACTCAAAGTCTCTAAAAGAGCACATTTTTTATCAACATAAGTAAGAATGAAACTTTCCTTATAGCGAGGCAAACTTAAAGTCACAGGCCACATATGTTTTACAATTATATCTTTCTCCTTCTCATTTAAATCAAATAATTTAATAGCATTCAAATAAGCAGTATTAGCATGTGTAAAAGCATGAAGCCCCTTATGTTCAGGAGACTTTTTCCTCCAATCATACAAAAACAAATCATGAACCATAGCAGCCCTACTGCAAGACCTATAATCAAGCTTAAGTCTCTTACAAATTTTATAACACAAATATGAAGCCACAAGGCAATGATCAAAACAACTCGTATCACAATGCTGCCTAAAATCCTTCATCTTCTGAACAGTTTCATTATTAATTATATCAGAAACAATAGAAACAAATTCATCATCATCATAAATCTCATCAATTAAATACTCCATTTACAACCCCTTTAAATAATATGTATTATAAATAAATTATACCAACTATAAAAACACATTTCAATACAATTCAGAAAATCTTAATAAAGTTGACAATTAAAACATAAAAATAATATAATATAGAAGGTTAAGACCTGTCCCAAAGTGACCAAAAATGGTTAAAAGGGACCTGTCCCAGACTGACCAAAAATGGTCAATAGGGACCTGTCCCAAACTAACCAAACTGACCAAACTGACCAAACTGACCAAAGAAAGGAAATAAATATGAAAACATATAACAGAGAAAAATATTTAAAACTATTAAGCAAAGAATACAAAAACATAACAGAAGTAACAGAAGAAATAATAAACCTAAAAGCAATATTAAATCTACCAAAAGGAACAGAAGTGTTCCTAAGCGATATTCACGGTGAATATGCACCATTTACACATATATTAAATAATGGAGCAGGAATTATTAGGAGTAAGATTGATGATATTTTTGAAAATCAAACTACTGAGAGGGAAAGAAATACACTTGCAACATTAATTTATTATCCAGAGGAGAAGTTAAAGTTAATTAAGCAAGAGTATAATGATGATTTAGATGAATGGTATACAATTACTTTATATAGGTTAGTCGAAGTTGCAAAGAAAGTAAGTTCAAAATACACAAGGTCAAAAGTAAGGAAAGCTATAAAAAGTGGTTTTGGATATATTATTGATGAGTTATTACATGCACAAGTAAATAATGAAAAAGATAAAGAGTATTATTATAAACAGATAATTAAAACAATAATTGAACTAGGTCAAGCAGATAGTTTTATAATAGCAATATCTGACCTTATTAAACAAATGGCAATAGATCATTTACATATAATAGGAGATATTTTCGACAGAGGAAGACATCCAGATTTAGTAATTGAAAAATTAATGAAATTTCACAGTTTAGATATACAATGGGGAAACCATGATATATTATGGATGGGAGCAGCTCTTGGAAATAAAGCAAGTATTGCAACAGTTATAAGAATTTGTGCAAGATATAATAATATAGGAATACTAGAAGATGCATATGGTATAAATATCAGACCACTTTCAACTTTTGCACAAGAGGTTTACCAAAATGATGAATGTGAAAAATTTATGCCAAAGGAATTTGATTATAATAAATATGATAGTAGTGATAGAAAAATAATTGCCAAAATACACAAAGCAATAACTATAATACAATTTAAATTAGAAGGAAATTTAATAAAAAAACACCCAGAATATAATTTGGAAAATAGATTACTACTAGACAAAATGAATATTGAAAAAGGATATGTAGAAATTGAAGGGCAAAAATACGAAATAAATGATAGATATTTTCCAACCATAGATAAAGAAAATCCATATAAGCTAACAAATCAAGAAAATGAAGTGATAGAAAGACTAACAGAATCATTCCTGCATAGCCAAAGTTTAAGTAACCATATAAATTATTTATTCTCAAAAGGAGAAATGTATACAATATTTAATAATAATTTATTATTCCATGGCTGTATGCCAACAGATAAAACAGGAGAATTTAAAGAAGTAACATTTTTAGGTAAAAGGTTAAAAGGGAAGGAATATTTTGATGAAATAAATGAAGCAGTGAGCAAAGTATATATAACAAAAGAAGAAGAGCTAATAGATATAATGTGGTTTTTATGGATATCACCAGATTCACCATTTTTTGGAAAAGATAAAATGGTAACTTTTGAAAGCTATTTTGTAAAAGATACAAAAATGCATAAAGAGCCTAAAAATCCATATTATTTATTATCAGAAAATGAAGAATTTTGTAATAAAATACTAAAAGAATTTGGCTTAGATTCCGAAGAATCACACATAGTAAATGGTCACATTCCAGTAAAAGCAAAAGATGGAGAAAGCCCAATAAAAGCAAATGGAAAATTACTTGTAATAGATGGAGGTTTTGCAAAAAGTTATAGAGAAAAAACAGGAAATGCAGGATATATTTTAACATATAACTCAAATGGCCTATTATTAAGCCAAACCAAACCATTTGAATCTGTAGAAAAAGCAATTGTAGAAGAAAAAGATATTATTAGTGAAATAATAGTAAAGAAAAAAGGAATTGTTAGAAAAACAGTTGGAAATACAGATATTGGAACAAAATTAAAAGGAGAAATAGAAGAATTAGAAGAACTTTTAGGAGCGTATAGAAATGGAGAAATTAAAGAAATGATATAAAATTTAAATATTATAAAATTTGCATAAATACAAAAAATATTATAAAATAGAAACATAAATAAAAATAATTTAGTTAAAAAAATAATTATCAAATTCTTTTCTAACTGAATTTAATCCAAACAAGGAAATGGAGTGATAAGTATGAAAGAATTATCAAAAACAATTTTAGATATAGAACGTGATATAAGAGATACTTTAGAAAATGACTATAAAGAAAAAAGCACAGAAAATAAAAAAATAGAATTTGAAGACGTAATATATATAGGAGAAGTTACTTGGAATGATAGAATAAATGGAAAACCATTATCAAGCAAACTATTTGCAGTAAGAAAAGAAATAACAACCAGGAATAAAAAAGGCGAAGAACAAAAAAGAGAAATGTACGAATACTATTTAGACGAAAAATATGTAGGAGCAGGCATAAACATAAGAATGCCACAACTTGAAGAAAGATTTAAAATATCAGAACCAGAAAAAGCTAAGCAAATAGAAAGACTTCTTGAAAACATACAAGACAAAGACCTATTAGAAAATTCATTAAAATATTTAGAGCGCCAAGAACTAGAAAACATAGCAGAAGCACTTGGAATTGAAGCAAAAGACATAAAAGAAATATCAGAAGTAGATTTAAAGCAAAAAATATTAAGTATTGATGAAAACAAACTATCAGATAAAGATAAAAAAGACCAAAAAGAAGAAGACGAAAATAAAGATGATGAAGAAATTAAATTAGATGAAAACGAAACAAAACACCTAAATATCCGTGAAGAAACAAAACTAAACCAATATATTAAAGGTCAAACACTAGACCAAAAATTAGGTTTAGAAAAAATAGGAATCACAGACGGAGTAAAACTTGCAAGAGTCTCAACATCTAGCTTAGAATCAAAGAAGCGGAGTTTCAAAATCAAGCATAGACACGTTTGTAGTCATAAGAAAAAATGGCGAAGCAGTGGTACTTGGTGAAAACATATTAAAACCAAATAAAAGAGAAGGCCAAGACCCAAGAGGAAGAAACCTAACAGCAGACAATGACGAAGGTTTACTATCATATGAAGTAAACACATCAAGCTACCTAATAGTAAATGGAAATGGAGACGAATATCTAAACATAGGCTATGACGAAACAAACGGAAAAGAAATAAAATACTCAACATGGTCAGACCAATATGGAGCATACTTCGATGTAGAACTAGAAACACAAAACACAATGTTCCAAGACCAATACATAAGGCAATACATGCTAGAAAGATATGAAGGAGAATACGAAACATCAGAAGTACTAGAAAAAAGTAAAGCACACGAAAAATGTGTAGACGCAACAATAACAGAAGTAGACACAATACAAGGAAACGAAAAAAAGCATAACCATGTAGAAGAAAACGCCCAAGTCCTAGCAGAAATAAACGAAGCATACATAGAACACTGTGCACAAGAAATATTAGATGAAAGTGACATAATAAGTTCTGTATACAATCTAAAAGACGTAAAACTACACCTAAAAGACTTATTAGAAGAAAAACAAAACGAAGGACAAATTAAACTAGAAGAAATACCAGCAAAAATGAAAGAAATAGCAGAAGAACTAAAAGAAACCATGGAAAAACAAGCAGAAAACGAAAAAGTACTAGGAGCAAGAGAAAATTAATAAAATGAACTTTAGGGACGTTCCCAATGTCATTAAGTTAAGAAAAGTCAATAATTGAATTATTGGCTTTTTTTGTATATAATACATAAAAAAGGTGA
>CALXCJ010000067.1 GCA_944386775.1 uncultured Clostridia bacterium | reverse complement strand
ATAAAATAGAATCAAAAAAATCCAGAAAGGAGAAAAAATGAACACAAAGTACATATTTGTAACAGGAGGAGTAGTATCAGGACTAGGAAAGGGAATAACAGCAGCATCAATAGGAAGATTACTTAAAAACAGAGGCTACAAAGTAACAATCCAAAAATTTGACCCATATATAAATGTAGACCCAGGAACCATGAACCCATATGAGCATGGGGAGGTATTTGTAACAGATGACGGAGCAGAAACAGACTTAGACTTAGGACATTATGAAAGATTCATAAACGAAAACCTAACCAAAGATTCAAGTGTATCAATGGGAGGAATATACTCAAGTGTAATAGAAAAAGAAAGAAGAGGAGATTACTTAGGAAAAACAGTACAAGTAATACCACATGTAACAAATGAAATAAAGGACAGAATCTACAAATTTGAAAACACAGACATAGATATAGTAATTACAGAAATAGGAGGAACAGTAGGAGATATAGAAGGTCTATCAATAATAGAGGCAATAAGGCAAGTAGGCTTAGAAAAAAATCCAGAAGATGTAGTATATATACACGTAACACTACTTCCATATATATTTGGTTCAAATGAAATAAAATCAAAACCAACACAACACTCAGTAAAAGAACTTCAAAGTCTAGGAATAAAACCAAATATTTTAGTATGTAGAACAGAACAAGAAATACCAGAAAATATAAGAGAAAAATTATCACTATTTTGTAATGTAAGAAAAACAGGAGTAATACAAAACAAAACAGCAGATTGCCTATATGCTGTACCATTAATGCTAGAAAAAGAAGGGCTTGCTCGAGAAATATGTAATCATTTAAAACTAGATAACTATATACCAGACAACTCAAAATGGCAAGAAATGATAGACCACATAAGAAGTATAGATAAAGAAAACAAGGTAAAAGTTGCAATAGTTGGAAAATACACAAAACTAGAAGACTCATACTTATCAGTAATAGAAAGTATCCATCATGCAGGGTTTGCAAATGATGTAAATGTAGACATAGAACTAATAGATTCAGAAACAATAAATAAAGAAACAGTAAAAGAAAAACTAAAAGGAAAGCAAGCAGTTATAGTTCCAGGAGGTTTTGGAGATAGAGGCATAGAAGGAATGATAGAAACAATAAAATATGTAAGAGAAAACAAAATTCCATTTTTAGGAATATGTCTTGGAATGCAAATGTCAGTTGTAGAATATGCAAGAGATGTATTAGGTATAAAAGACGCAAACTCAGAAGAATTTGATAAAAACACCAAAAATCAGGTAATACATATCATGGAAGAACAAAAAAATATATATAAAAAAGGTGGAACAATGAGACTTGGAAGCTATCCTTGTTTAATAAAAAAAGGAAGCCTAGCAGAAGAAGTATATAAAACAGATGAAATAAATGAAAGACATAGACATCGTTTTGAATATAATAATAGCTTCAAAGAAAAGTTAGAAAAAGCAGGCCTTATATGTTCAGGAACATCACCAGATGGAAGTTTAGTTGAAATTGTAGAATTAAGTAAAAATGAACATCCATATTTTATAGCAGGACAATTCCACCCAGAATTAAAATCAAGACCAGATATGCCAGCGCCACTATTTGTAGGGTTAATAAAGGCTGGAAAAACAGTGGCTAGTAAATGAAAATGTTCCAAAAAAGAGTTAAAGAAAGCTGAAAAAGTTATAGTTAGTAAATGAAAATGTTCTAAAAAGCGGTTAATAAAAGCTGGAAAAGTTTGTAGCTAGTAAATGAAAATGTTCCCAAAAAAGGTGCTAAAATAAAGTGGAAAAAAACTTGAAAAATTATGTAAAGTGTGATAATATAGAAGAGTATAAAAAAATTAGGAGGTCGAAAAAATGTCAACTTACAAACGGATACCAAAAACTTTTTATGTAAAAAATGAAAAAGGAAAGGAAGCAGTCTACTATGTAAACAAAAAGTATTCCATTATTTTCAGATCTTTGTTAGAAAGCGATTTAAATCGTATCGCAACAATTCATGAGGAAATTGTAAATCCTAAAAAAGAAGGCAGAAACAAAAAAATACTTCGAAGGTATAAAAAAATGCTTGCTGAATACAGAAAAAAACAAGAACCAGAAATCATATTCTTCTGTTTGGAAGATATAAATCAAAAAGATGAATATGGAAAATATCGTATTCTTGGATATGCAAGTACCAATTTAGGATCTTCAATGAGAGAATGTGAAATGACTTGTAATTTTAACTTATTTGTATATGACAAAAAAGCATTTCAAATATTTGGAGGAAATCTAATTCAAAGAGTATCAGAAGCCTTAGATGCCTTTTTTAATGAGGTAGATGAAAAGTTTGGTGTCGCAGTGATGATAAACTTAGTTGGCGACGACATATCTAGTGTTGCTAATCCTGTACAGGTAAAGTAACAAATAATTTTAATAAAACTACTAGAAAATATTAAATAATTTTTTCTAGTAGTTTTATTATTGCTTAATATATTATTATTCATAAAATTAATAGTAAAGAATATAATAAATGAAGAATAAAAGGGTCCTAGAAAGTAATATTAATTGAAATCAGTAAGTAGATAAAATGAAAATGTGAAAATTTTGTGAATTTTCAAAAAAACTATTGACAATTAATTAAAATGGGTATAAATTATTAGCAGTCAAACCAAAAGAGTGCTAAAAATATTGAACATAAAAAATATAAGGAGGTAATAAAAATGATTAAACCATTAGGAAGTAGAGTATTAATAAAAATGAAAGAAGGCGAAGAAACAACAAAAAGTGGAATAATTCTAGCAAGTTCAGCACAAGAAAAACCACAAATAGCTGAAGTAATAGAAGTAGGTCCAGGAGAAATAATAGATGGAAAACCAGAAACAATGAATGTAAAAAAAGGAGACAATGTAATAGTAAGCAAATATTCAGGAACAGAAGTAAAATATGAAGGAACAGAATACATAATAGTAAAACAAGATGATATATTAGCAATAGTAGAATAAAGATATAAAATTAGACAAACATAAAATAAACTAATATGAATAAAAGTCTAAAAGAAATCTAAAAAAAGAAAGGAATGATTTTAAATGGCAAAACAAATAAGATTTGGAGAAGAAGCAAGAAAATCCTTATTAGAAGGAGTAAATAAATTAGCAGACACTGTAAAAGTAACTTTAGGACCAAAAGGAAGAAATGTAGTACTAGACAAAAGCTTTGGAGCACCACTAATTACAAATGATGGTGTAACAATAGCAAAAGAAATAGAACTAGAAGACAAATTCGAAAACATGGGTGCAAGAATAGTAAAAGAAGTTTCAGAAAAAACAAATGATGTAGCAGGAGATGGAACAACAACAGCAACAGTTCTTGCACAAAGCATGATAAAAGAAGGAGTAAAAAATGTAGCAGCAGGAGCAGACCCAATGGCAATGAAAAGAGGAATGGATAAAGCAGTAGCAGTTGTAGTAGAAGGACTAAAAGAAATAAGCTCAGAAGTAAACGGAAAAAGTGACATAGCAAGGGTTGCAAGCATATCTGCAAATAGCACAGAAGTTGGAGAATTAATTGCAGAAGCTATGGAAAAAGTATCAAAAGATGGAGTAATAACAATAGAAGAATCAAAAACATCAAACACAGACCTAAATGTAGTAGAAGGAATGCAATTTGACAAAGGATATGTATCACCATACATGGTAACAGACACAGAAAAAATGGAAGCAATAATGGATAACCCATACATATTAATAACAGACAAAAAAATAAGCAATATCCAAGAAATATTACCACTACTTGAAAACTTAATGCAAGCATCAGGAAAACTAGTAATAATATGTGATGATGTAGAAACAGAAGCATTATCAACACTTGTACTAAACAAACTAAGAGGAGTATTAAATGTAGTAGCAGTAAAAGCACCAGGATTTGGAGACAAGAGAAAAGCAATGCTAGAAGACATAGCAATACTAACAGGAGGAGAAGTAATAACATCTGACTTAGGACTAGAACTAAAAGATGTAACAGTAGAGCAATTAGGAAGAGCAAAACAAGTAAAAGTACAAAAAGAAAACACAATAATAGTAGATGGCATGGGAGACAAAGCAAAAATCCAAGAAAGAGTAAAACAAATAAAAGCACAAATAGAAGAAACAACAAGTAGTTATGACAAAGAAAATCTTCAAGGAAGACTAGCAAAAATCGCAGGAGGAGTAGCAGTAATCGAAGTTGGAGCAGCAACAGAAGTTGAAATGAAAGACAAAAAACTAAGAATAGAAGACGCACTATCTGCAACAAAAGCAGCAGTAGAAGAAGGAATAGTAGCAGGTGGTGGAACAGCACTACTAAATGTAATACCAAAAGTAGAAAAATATGTAGAAACTCTAGAAGGCGGAGAAAATTTAGGAGCAAAAATAGTATTAAAAGCCCTAGAAGAACCAGCAAAACAAATAGCAATAAATGCAGGACTAGAACCAGCAGTAATAATAGAAAAAGTAAAACAATCACCTGTAGGAACAGGATTTGACGCATCAACAGAAAAATATGTAGACATGAAAAAAGCAGGAATAGTAGACCCAACAAAAGTAACAAGAAGTGCAATCCAAAATGCAGCATCAATTGCATCAATGGTAATAACAACAGAAAGCCTAGTAACAGACGTACCAGAAGAAAAATCATGTAACTGTGGAAACGGAGCACCATCAGGAATGGAAGGAATGTACTAAAAAACGGGATCAAGGGACGGTCCTTAAAATCCCGGCTAGCCGGGATTTTAAGGACCGTCCCCTAATCCCGTTTAAAAACTTTTGAAAAATATTTGCAATTTATATAAATATATGGTAAAATACCAAATAAATGAAAAGACAAACAAGCTAGGAGGAAAAACGTAAAATGGAAATTGCAAGAAATATATTAATAGTCATATATTTTATAGTAGCAATAGCAATAATCATATTAGCACTAATGCAAACAAAAGAAGATCAAGGACTATCTTCAACAATAACAGGTTCATCAACAAACAACTTCTATGAAAAAAACAAAGGAAGAACAAAAGAAGGAAAATTAAAAAGATGGACAGTTATATTAGCAATAATATTTGCAATTCTTACAATAGCACTTGGAATATTATATATGGCAAAATAAAGAGCGGTTATAATTTAACACGCTCTTTTAAAAATGTTTAAAGTATGACCGTCCTCAAAAAGGACAAAACAGCAATAATCAAGGAGAGGAAATTTTATAAATGAACAAAAAAGCAGAATTAATTTTAGAATTTATGAAAGATGATGACTATGTGCCCATGAAGGCAAAAGAAATCGCTTTAATATTAGGAGTACCAAAAAAAGAATATGCAGACTTTTTAGAGATATTACATCAATTAGAAATGGAATTTAAAATAGGAAAAAACAAGAAAAATAGATATAAAGTTATAGAAGAAAATTATCTAGAAGGAACATATAGAAGGAACCAAAAAGGGTTTGGCTTTGTAAAAATAGAAGGCGAAGAAGATGAGGTATATATATCAAAAGAAAATTCTCAAAATGCTTTAAATGGAGATAAAGTTTTAATAGAAATAATAGATGAAAAAAACAAAGTAAAAAGTGCAGAAGGAAAAATTAAAAGAATAATTAGCCATGGAAAAGATACACTAGTTGGAACATTTCAAAATAATAGAAATTTTGGATTTGTAGTACCTGATGATAAAAGCTTTGGCACAGATATATTTATACCAAAATCAGAATTTGGCAAAGCACGAAATAACCATAAAGTATTGGTAAAAATAACAAAATATCCAAGCAGAGGGAAAAAAGCAGAAGGAAAAATTATTGAAGTACTTGGAGGTCCAAACCAAGCAGGTATTGACATGTTATCATTAATAAAAGAATATAAATTACCATCAACTTTTCCAGAACAAGTAGTAGCTGAAGCAAAAGCATATGGAAACAAAATAAATGAAGAGGAGATAAAACAAAGAGTAGACTTAAGAAAAGACACAATTTTTACAATAGATGGAGAAGATGCAAAAGACTTAGATGATGCCGTAAAAGTAACAAAACTTCCAAACGAAAATTACAAACTAGATGTACACATAGCAGATGTAAGTAACTATGTAAAAGAAGGAAGCCTGCTAGACCAAGAAGCATTAATCAGAGGAACTAGTATATATATGCTCGGAAGAGTTATTCCAATGCTTCCAAGAGAATTATCAAATGGACTATGTAGCCTAAATGCAGGAGAAGACAGACTAACACTATCTTGCTCTATGGAAATAGATAAAAAAGGAAATATTATTTATGCAGATGTATATAAATCAGTAATAAATGTAACAGAAAGAATGAATTATGCAGATGTTCAAAAAATCTTAGAAGGAACAGATAAAAAAGTCTTACAAAGATATAAAAACTATATACAAGACTTTAAACTAATGGAAGAACTTGCACTAATTCTAAAAAACAGAAGGCTAAATCAAGGATATTTAAATCTAGAGATTCCTGAAACAAAAATAGAACTAGACATAAATGGAAAAGTAAAAAACGTAACAAAATACGAAAAATACTTTAGCTATGAAATAATAGAACAATTTATGCTATCTGCAAATGAAGTAATAGCCGAAAAATTTTACTGGCTTGGAAGTCCATTCATCTACAGAGTCCACGAAGAGCCAGACATAGACAAAGTCAAAGACTTAAACAAATTCTTATACAACTTTGGACTAAGCATAAAATCCACAAACGAAAAAATATACCCAAAAGAATTTGCAAAAGTTTTAGAAAAAGTAAAAGGAAGTAAAGAAGAAAAAGTTATATCAAACCTAATACTAAGAACTCTAAAAGTCGCAAAATATGAATCAGAAAACAAAGGACACTTTGGAATAGCAAGCAAATACTACTGCCACTTCACATCACCAATTCGAAGATATCCAGACCTATTCATACACAGAATAATCTCAAAATATCTAGAAGAAAATTACAATGTATCAGACAAATTCATAGAAGAATACAAAGAAAAAGCTGAAACAAGAGCAAATCAATCATCAGAAAGAGAAAAGGTAGCAACAAAAGTCGAAAGAGAAAGTGAAGACTTGAAAAAAGCAGAATACATGGAAGACAAAATAGGTCAAATTTATGAAGGCATAATATCATCAATCACTCGGATTTGGAATATATGTAGAACTAGAAAACACAATAGAAGGTTTAGTAAGATTTGAACACTTAGGAAACGAATACTTTGAATATGACGAAAACAGAAAAATACTAATAGGAGAAAAAACAAGAAAAACATATAAAATAGGAGATAAAGTAACAATAAAAGTAATATCAGCAAACAAAATGCTAAGACAAATAGATTTCGAAATTTGCTAATGGTTAATCTGGGACAGGTCCCAAGTGACCAAAAATGGTTAATCTGGGACAGGTCCCGAATGACCAAAAATGGTTAATTTGGGACAGATTTTGATTTAGGTAGAGTAATTAATTTAAAATAGTATTTAGTTATTAGATTTGAATAATGAATTTTTTCGGAAATTCCATTTGAAATGCAATTGAAAATTTCAGTAAAAATGCAATAATGACTTTTTTAGATTTTAATCTCAAAAATAATTGACTAAACTAAAAAAACGTGGTATAAATATATAGTACAAATTGGCCCCTTGGTCAAGCGGTTAAGACGCCACCCTCTCAAGGTGGAATCATGGGTTCGATTCCCGTAGGGGTCACCA
>CALXCJ010000066.1 GCA_944386775.1 uncultured Clostridia bacterium | reverse complement strand
CGATGTCTTGATACAATCTTGTATTTTCCATCTATATACCTCCTTTAGATTTCAAGAAAATGTTTGTACTAAAATTACTTTATTAATGTATATTTGAAAAATTAAATGATATGACAAGTTTCAAAAAAAAAATTTGCCAATTTAAAAAAAGTATGATAAAATAGCAAAAAATCGAAAATAAGAATATTATAATAAAAAGAGCATATAGGGGGAAAAAATATGGATAAAATGCAAGATGCAATAGACTTATTAAAAGCATACAATCAAGAACATATAATTAAATGGCTAGATAAATTAGAAGAAAAAGAAAGAAAGGAGTTAATAAACCAAATAAACAGCATAGATTTCCATCAACTTTCAGAACTATATCAAAGCACAAAAAAAGAAATAGAAATAAAAGAAAATAAAATAGAAGAAATAAAATATCTAGATAAAGCAAAACTTACAAAAGAGCAAAAAGAAAAATTTGATACTCTAGGAGAAGAAGCAATTAAAAACGGGCAATATGCAGTTGTAACAATGGCAGGAGGCCAAGGCACAAGACTTGAACACCCAGGACCAAAAGGTACATTTAAACTAGATGTATATGGAAAAGGAAAATACCTATTTGAAATACTTGCAGAAAACCTAAAAGAAGCAAATAAAAAATATAATGCAAACATTCCTTGGTATATAATGACAAGCAAAGAAAACAATGAAGAAACTTGCAAATTTCTTGAAAAAAACAACTATTTCGGATATGACAAAGAAAGCTTAATAATATTTACCCAAGGAGAATTACCACTAATAGATGAAGAAGGAAAGCTTCTAATTGGAAAAAACAAAAAAATCAAACAAGCATCAGACGGAAATGGTGGAGTTTTTGCGTCACTAAGAACAAGTGGAGCATTAGCAGACATGAAAGAAAGAGGCATAAAATGGGTATTCATAGGAGGAGTAGACAATGTCTTACTAAAAATGGCAGACACAACACTACTTGGAATGGCAATAGACAAAAACGTAGAAATAGCATCAAAATCAGTAGTAAAAGCTAGCCCAAGTGAAAAAGTAGGAGTATTTTGCAAAATGAATGGACACCCAAAAGTAATAGAATACACAGAATTACCAGAAAAAATGGCAGAAGAACTAGACGAAAATGGGGAACTAAAATATGGAGAATCACACATAATGTGCAACTTATTTACAATAGATGCAATAGAAAAAATAAGCAAAGAAACCTTAATCTACCACAGTGCACACAAAAAGAACTCATACCTAGACGAAAACGGAAAAGAAATAATACCAAAAGAGCCAAACTCATACAAATTTGAAGCATTCATCTTTGACGCCTTTGAATTCTTCGACGACATAGCAATCTTAAGAGGAAAAAGAGAAGACGATTTTGCACCAGTAAAAAACAAAGAAGGAGTAGACAGCCCAAAAACTGCAAAAGAACTATATGAAAAATACTGGGAAAGAAATAAATAAAATATAAGAGAAATGTCCCTGAATGGAACAAAATGAAAAGATGTAAAAATGTATTAGAAATGACTGTTCCAAAATGAACAAAAAGGAGTTAATTATGGAAAATATTAAAATTAATGATTTATATGATTTAGAAAAAACAATTGCAAAAGATATTTTTAATGGAGTTACATATCCTTGGGAAGTTCTTGCTAAAATTAATGATTTTATCATCGAGCTTGGAAATTCATTAGATAAAAATGAGTTTGAAGAAATTGGAGAAAATATATGGGCACATAAAACTTGTAAAATTGCAAAATCAGCATATATAAACGGACCTGTAATTATAGATGAAAATGCAGAAATTAGACATTGTGCATTTATTAGAGGAAAAGCGATTATAGGAAAAAATAGTGTAGTTGGAAATTCGACTGAACTTAAAAATGTTATTTTATTTGATAATGTTCAAGTCCCACATTACAACTATGTTGGAGATTCTATTTTGGGGTATAAATCACATATGGGCGCAGGTTCTATAACATCAAATGTTAAGTCTGATAAAAAGCTAGTGGTCATAAAAAATGGAGAAACAAAAATAGAAACAAACCTAAAAAAAGTAGGAGCAATGATAGGAGATAATGTTGAAGTTGGCTGTGGAAGTATTTTAAATCCTGGAACTATTATAGGAAGAAATACAAATATCTATCCATTATCTTCTGTAAGAGGTGTAGTAAAGGAAAATAGCATTTATAAAAATCAAAATGAAATTGTGGAAAAAATATAAAAATTGAAAAGAGATTTGAGTAAAAAATACTAAAATCTCTTTTTTAAATTCAATAAGAAAAACTATTTTTGCAGATAATGAAAAACTTTAATGAAAAACCATTAATGTAAAATTAAACTTTTCTTATTAAACTACATAGATTGATTTCCTGGTAAGAAATAATCAATAACACCATATATTAAAGCACCTATAATTGCAGCAATCCATGAAATTGAATAACCTGCAACAAAGAATTGAGTAACATATAATGTAATAGCTGCAAGAGCAAATCCGACAAATCCCTTACCAAAAGGACTAGCATGTAATCCTGTAAATTTAGTTACAAGATAATCTATAGCTGTTAAAACTACAGCCGCAATTGCTAAAGTCCAAATACTGTTTATAGTAAATCCTGGTGTGAAAAATGCAGTAATTGCTAAAACGACAGCAGCACCAATCAATCTACCAACTATTTGCCAAACAGTAGATGTTCCACTTTTAACATTTGAATCTGTATTTGACATAAATTTTAACCTCCTTAGTAAAAAAATAAAAATTAATTTAAGGTTACAAATTTATTATTTACAATTAAAAAATATTTATTCAAAAAAAAGAGTATAAAAAAGTTAAAAAATGACAAAAATAAAATAAAAAATAAAATAATTTGAAGGTGAAAATATGTTAATAACTTTTTTTAGAGCAATAATATTATATATTTTTGTGCTACTCGTAATGAGATTAATGGGAAAAAGAGAAATAGGTCAACTTCAACCATTTGAACTTGCAATTGCAATATTAATTGCAGACCTAGTATCAATTCCAATGACAGATACAGGTATTCCTATAACAAATGGAATTATTCCAATACTTGGTCTGCTTGTAATGCATTTACTTTTATCAATTATAAACCTAAAAAGCGTAAAAATAAGAGAAATAGTATGTGGCAAACCAAGAATATTAGTATATAGAGGAAAAATTGATGAAGATGCTTTAAGAAAAGAAAGATTTACAATAAATGAACTTCAAGAAAGATTAAGAGGAAGTAATGTAATAAATTTAGGAGATGTAGAATATGCAATTTTAGAAACAAGTGGGCAAGTAACAGTAATTCAAAAACCAGAAAAAAGAAATGCTATACCAGAAGATTTTAATATAAAACCAGAATATGAAGGAATACCATATGACTTAGTTGTAGATGGTAAAATTATGAAAGAAAATTTGGAGAAAATGAATAAGGATTATAATTGGCTATGCTTGCAAATTGAAAAATTTGGCTACAAACCAGAAGAAACTTTAGTTGCAACAATAGATGGAAAAGGGCAGATATTTTGTCAAAAAAAACAGAGTAAAAAGAAAGGAAAAAATAAATTAATTTAAGAATTAAAAAAGTAAAAGATAAATTAATACAAAAATTAAAAGGAAGATAAAAGATAAATAAATATAAAAATTAAAAGAAAAAATCAGTCGAGATTCATATTTATTGTAGCAATTCAAAAATTAAAAAAGAAAAACTTGCAAAAAATCAAGTAAAAATGATAGTGTGAAAAGTTTTGTGGAAAACAAGTATAAAGCAAAATTTCATTAAAAATCTATAAAAATCAAGGGGTAAAAATCTATGAAAAAAGAAATAATAATTTGTATAATTATTATAATAGTAATAATTATAGGTAATATAATTACCCAAAATTATAGTAAAAAAACATTTAATGACTTAAGCCAAAAGTTAGAAAGCCTAAGAGAAGATTTAATAAAAGAAAATGTAGATAAAAAAGCTTCAAGTGAAAAAATATCTGAAATACAAGAAATATGGAAAAATGTTCATAATAAATTAGCAATATTTATAGAACACGAAGAATTAGAAAAAACAGAAACTAGTCTTAATGGAATAAAAAGCTATGTAGAAATGGAAGAATATGCAGATGCAGTTGAAGAATTAGATAAAATGAGTTTTTTGATGGAACATATTGAAGATAAAAACAAATTTATTCTTAGAAATATTTTTTAATTTTATAGGCGCCAAAAGGTCGTATCCAAAAAAAGATTGCCAAAAAGGGGAGCAGAGCAAAAGTTTGCCAAATTGTGGTGGAGCAAAATTACCACTTGCTCTATCAAATTTGGCAAACTTTTGCTATCTACTTTGGCAATCTTTTCTGCCCCCTTTTTTGGAGAGACTATTTAAATCCGACCTCTTTAGCTTTAGCAACATTTTCAGAAAAAAATAAAAAAATAAAAAAGGTCCGTCCCCAAAATCCCGGCTAGCCGGGATTTTAAGGTCCGTCCCTTAATCCTTGTTAATTTCTGCATATTTTTTTAGTTTTTGATAAACCAAATAATTAACTGTACCAGCAGGGAAATGTCCGTTTTTATCTTTTTTACCAGCAGGAACACCTGTTAAAACTTCGATTCCTTCTTCTATTGTAGAAACTGAGTAAATGTGGAATAATTTATTTTTTACAGCTTCTACAATTTCATCTGAAAGTTGTAAGTTATCTATATTTTGAACTGGTATCATTACACCGTGCTCTCCAGTCAAACCTCTCATTTTACATATTTGGAAATATCCTTCTATTTTTTCGTTTACTCCGCCTATTGGTTGGATTTGACCTTTTTGGTTTACTGATCCGGTTACTGCTATTGCTTGGTTTATTGGTATTCCAGATAGGCTAGATAAAAGAGCATATAGTTCTGTGCTTGATGCACTGTCTCCGTCGACACCATTATATAGTTGTTCAAAACATATACTTGCAGTTAAACATAATGGCATATCTTGTGCAAACATTTCTCCTAAGTATCCTGTTAAAATTAAAACACCTTTTGAATGTGATGGTCCTGATATTTCAACTTCTCTTTCTATATTTACTATTCCACTTTTTCCAGTGTAAGTATTAACAGTGATTTTAGCAGGTTTACCAAATGTGTAGTCTCCTACAGTCATAATTGTTAAACCATTTATTGTGCCTACTTCATAGCCAGATGTATCTATTAAAAGAGAATGGTTTTGTATCATTTCCATATATCTTGCATCATATTTTTTAACACGATTTATTCTTTCATCTAGAGCTTTTTCAATAAATTTATCTGTTACAATTTTTGATTTTGACATTTTTGCCCAAGTTGCAGCCTCACTTACAACTTGCATTAAATCATCAAATCTAGTTGAAATTTTTGAGTGACTTCCGGCAAGTTTTGATGCATATTCTATAAGTTTTGCCATTGCACTTTTATCTAGTTCTGGAAGTTCTGTATGCACGCAAAATCCGTGAATTATTGCAGCTAATTTATTAATATTTTCTTTTGTGATTGGTGCATCATCTTCAAATTCAACTTTTATTTTAAATAATTTTCTAAAATCTGAATCCATTGCAAGTAATGTTTGGTAGATATTGCTATTTCCAATTAATATAACTTTTAAATCTAGAGGAATAGGTTCTGGTTTTAAAGAAATCATAGCCATAGAAGCTCTTTGCTCGTGAGAGTTTTCAATTCCTATCTCTTTAACTCTTAAAGCTTTTTTCAAGTTTTCATAACAAGCAGGGTTTGCAAGTAAGTCTTTTGCTTGAAAAATTATATACCCACCATTTGCAAGTTGCAATAAACCTGGTTTTAACATGGTATGGTCAGTTTTTAAAGCACCATAGAAATTTTCGTATTCAAGCACACCAAAAATATTGTTATATGAATAATTAGAATCCATAATTACTGGAGCACCTTCAAGTTTTGAGTTATCTACAAATAAATTAACTCTATAATTTAAGCAAGGATCAGGTTTTTTCATATTAGGTGCTTGATGTGGATTATTATTTGCTGGTTTATCTTCTTCTAGAAATGTTGGAACATTTTTTAATACATCTTGTTTTACATCATTTAAAAATTTATTAATTTTTTTATTTCTTTTATATTTAGATTTTAAGAAATTTATATGCACATTAACTGTAAGTAATGCAATATTTGACTGCCATTCAGAGATTTTTTTATCAGATGCTCTTTCAATTTCTTTTATTTTACCAATTACATTCATAATTTGTTCTTGAACAATTGTAGATTTATTTTCATAATCTTGTTTTACAGCTTCATCTAGTTTTTCAAACTCTTCTTCTTCAATTGCCCTACCATCTACCATAGGCATCATATAAATACCATTTTGAGCAGCTTTGACTTGGAAATTGTATTTATTTGCATCTTCATTTAATTTGTTTAAAAGAGCAGTCCTTTTTTCTTCAAATTCTTGCTTGATTAAAGATTTTTCTTTTTCAAAATCATCTGCATTAAAAGTCTTTTTAATATCTTTTTTAATTTCCTTTATAAAGCCATCCATAGAATCTTTAAATTCTTTACCTTGACCTGCAGGAAGTGATACTGCAATTGGTTCATTAGGGTTATCAAAATTGTATATATAGCACCAGTCATTTGGAACTTTCTTCTTAGCTGAAATTTTATTTAAATAATTTTTTGTGTACATAGTTTTTCCAACACCACTTGGACCTTCTATATATAAATTATAACCTTTAACATCAACTTGCAAGCCAAACTCCAAAGCTTTTATACCTCTATCTTGACCAATCCCTGCTTGGATAGGTGAAAGCTCAGCTGTTGTTTCAAAATCAAATTCATTTTCATCAAATGTGAGTTTTAAGTCTTTATAGTTTAGTTCATTTTTTTTCTTCATTAGTTACCTCCTAAATTTTCTTTTAAATAGTATTTACTTTTTTTAAAATTTTATTAGTGTTATTGTATATTAATAGAAAAAAAATGTAAAGGATTTTATCTATTTTTTTATTAACTTATTACTACAATAAAACAAAAAAGTGAAAATATTATAGATTTTTTATTATTATCAGAAGAAATCAAGCAAAAGAATATTTATAAAACAAAATGCAATAAAAACAAAAAGAGTGAGAAAAACGAATAAATCGAGTAAAAAATAGAAAAGACAAGAAAAGATATAAAAAATGTAATAATCTAAGTTTGAATTATAATAGTAAATATGATATTTTATTAACATAATTTTTATTTAAAATTCAAGTTTAATTAAAATCTAAAATTTAAGTTCAAATTAAAATCCAAGATAAAAAATAATAGAAAAAAATAAGAATATTTGCCGTTCAATATTCAAACCATTATTTAAATCTAACATATTTCTATAATTACAGAAAAATAATATATTAAAAAATGTCTAAAAATTTTATATCAAGTATTTTAAATCTAAATAAGTTTTAATTCTAATTATTCCCAGATTTACAGTAAAAATTAAATAAAAAACAGGAGGTATTGTATATGAACAATGAAGGAAAAATTAAAAATAATACTAAAGATGAAAGTAATAAGAGGAAGCTCCTATCACCAAAACTTGATGTCGTATTTCAAGCATTATTTGGAGAAGTAGGGAATGAGAGGATAACAAAAGAATTTTTAGAAGCAATATTAGAAAGAAAGATAAAAGAGGTGGATTTAAGCGGAAATATAGTTTTAAGGAGAGAAAACAAAGATGATAAAATGGGAGTACTAGATGTACTTGCAAAAATAAATGATAATGAATATGTAAATATAGAAATGCAAGTAGCAGATAAAGATAATTTACTAGAAAGAATATTGTATTATTGGGCAAGGGTATATACAAGAAATATAAAGAAAAGCGAAGATTACATAGAATTAAAAAAGACAATAGAAATATTAATAGTAGATTTTGAAATAAAAAAACTAAAAGAATTAGAATATCATAGTAAATGGAAGATAATCGAAGAAGTTAGTGTAAAATTAATGTAGGCAAAATATAAAAATGCCTACATAATTTTTTCAAAAAAATATTGAAAAAACATAGA
>CALXCJ010000065.1 GCA_944386775.1 uncultured Clostridia bacterium | reverse complement strand
GAAAAATACATAAAACTAATCTTTTACTGTATAGCAATGAACCTAAAAATATTTAGACTAAAATCAGAAATGGAAGTCGGAAGAAAATATCCAGATATACTCTTAATTCCAAAAGACCAAACTAAAGGGTATAAAGGAGTTATGATAGAATTTAAATACCTAAAAAAAGAAGATGCCAGAAAATTAAAAGAAAAACAAGAAGAAGCCAAAAAACAAATAGAAGAATATGCAGAATTTGAAGAAATAAAAGACCTAAAAAATATACATAATTATACAGTTGTTGCAGTAAATGATGAGATCTATGTTGAAAAAGTGTAAAAATTGCTAAATTAATATAAGAAAGCAATATATGTAAAAATATAAAACAAAATTATCTAAATGAAATACATAAATTATATTACTAAAGACATGCAATTTATATAAATAAAATTGCGTGTCTTTAATGCTGAGTTATAGTTCAGTAAGAAACTAAATTATTCATTTATTCAATGTATGTAAGTTTCACTTTTTATAAAATGTCTTAAAAAGTATTTTACTGATAAAAGAATTTTGCAACTAAACTGTAACTAATTATGAGTTAAAAGTTTACCAAATCCCTTGAAAAATCCATAAAAAAATTGTAAAATATATATGTCAAAGGAGAAAAAGAAAATGTATTTAATAGTAGGGCTAGGAAACCCAGAAAATAAGTATTCAAACACAAGGCACAATATGGGTTTTGATGTAATAAACCAAATTGCCAAAAAATATAACTTAGAAATAAAAAAAGAAAAATTTGATGGACTTTATGATACAACCCGGAATAGAAGAAAAAAAGGTCATCCTATTAAAACCCCAAACATTCATGAACTTAAGTGGAGAAGCAGTAAAAAAATTTATGGAATTTTACAATATAACAAACCAAGAGCTAATAATAATTTATGATGATATGGACATACCAAAAGGACAAATAAAACTAAGAAAAACAGGAGGACCAGGCTCACATAACCGGAATGAAATCAATAATAGAAAACATAAAAACTAAAGACTTTTCAAGAGTAAGAGTAGGAATAGGAAAACCAACATACGAATTTGACAGAATAAATTACGTTATAGGACCAATTCCAAAAGAAGAAAGAAAAATATTAGACGAAGGAATAGAAAAAGCAGCAGATGCAGTAATTGAAATATTAAAAAATGGAATTGATAATGCAATGAATAAATTTAATACATAAAATATTATGTATCAAAATAAATAAACCAGAATAACTAAAAATAGATAAACAAAACAAGTAAAAAAATAAATAAACAAAAATAGATAAACAAGACAAGTAAAAAAATAAATAAACCAAAATAGATAAACAGAACAAAAAAAAGAATCAATAAACAAAAATAGATAAACAGAACAAAAAAGAATCAATAAACAAAAATAGATAAACAGAACAAAAAAAGAATCAATAAACAAAAATAAATAAGCAAACAAAAGATAAAAATCAATAAATAGAAAAGAATAAACCAAAAACTTTAAGGAGAAATCAAATGTTAGAAATAATAATAGACAAAAAAAATGAAGAAGAAAAAATCGCATTACTAGAAAATGGAAACCTAGTAGAATATTATGAAGAAAATGAAAAAACAGCTAGATATGAAGGAAATATTTATGTTGGAATAATAAAAGATATAATACCAGGAATGCAATCAGCATTTGTAGATATAGGAACAGAAAAAAATAGTTTTATGCATGTAAAAGACTTAGTTCCAAAAGTAGACGAAACAAAAGAAAATATTGAAGATAAACTAGAAATAAAAAAACTTGCAAAACCAAATCAAAAAATACTTGTTCAAATAAAAAAAGATAGTAATGAGCAAAAAGGTGCAAGAGTATCTACACATATAAGCTTGCCAGGAAGATATATAGTATTTATGCCAGGAACAAACATAATAACAATTTCAAAAAAAATAGAAAATGAAACTGAAAAGCAAAACTTAATAAATATTGTAAAACAAAATATACCAAAAGGAAATGGAGCAATAATTAGAACATCAGCCAAAGGAAAAAATACTGAAATTATAGAAGAAATAAAATTTTTAGAAAATAAATGGAAAAAAATAAAAGCAGAATATCAAGCATCAGAAAATAGAGGCAAATTACTATACAAAGCAGAAAACATTGTGCAAAAAATGTTAATAGATTTATCTGATAAAAAACTAGAAAGAATAGTAACAAATGACGAAAAAGAATATGAAGAAATCAAAGAATTTATAAATGAAGAAATAAAAAATACACAAATAAAACTAGAGTTAGAAAATACAGAAGATTTAATTAAAATTTTTTATATAGACAAACAACTAGAAAAATTACAAAAAAGAAAAATATGGCTAAAATGCGGTGGATTTATAACAATAGACAAAACAGAAGCTTTAATTGCAATAGATGTAAATACAGGAAAATACACAGGAAATAAAGATATAGAACAAACAATTTACACTGTAAACAAAGAAGCAACAATAGAAATTGCAAAACAATTAAGATTAAGAGATATAGGTGGAATAATTATAATTGACTATATAGACATGAAAGATGAAGAAAATAAAGCCAAAATTCAGTCTCTACTTGAAGAAGTTTTAAAAAATGACAGAACAAAAACACAAGTAGAAGGTTTTACAAAACTTGATTTAATGGAAATGACAAGAAAACATATATGTAGCCATAAAGATTAGAAGAAAATAAAAGAATTTAAAATTAAAAAATAAAAACAAATAAAACGAGGTAAAAATGAAAGTAGGATTTGTACATTTAGGATGTAGTAAAAATTTAATAGACACAGAAATTGCAATAGGGCATTTTAAAAACAATAAATTTGAAATAGTAAATGACCCTAAAAAAGCAGAAATAATAGTAATAAATACTTGTGGATTTATAGATTCAGCAAAAGAAGAAGCAATAAATACTATTCTAGAAATGGCAGAATATAAAAAGCAAAAATGTAAATATCTAATTGTAATGGGATGTTTAGTGCAAAGATATTATGAAGACTTAATAAAATTGCTTCCAGAAGTAGATTTATTTATAAAACTAGAAGACTATGATAATTTTTGGAATATAATAGAAGACCTATTAAAAAGAGATATAGTACAAAAATCAGAAAAAAAATTATCAAGCAGTCTGCTAGATATGTTGCCATTACCTATGCCAACATCAGAAGAATTTTTAGAAAGAGTAATAACAACAGGAACAAATTATGCATACTTAAAAATAGGTGAAGGATGTAGTAATAGATGTACATATTGTGCAATACCATATATAAGAGGACCATTTGTAAGCAGAAAAATGGAAGATATATTAGAAGAGGCAAAATTACTTGCAAAAAAAGGAATAAAAGAAATAATAATAATAGCACAAGACACCACAAAATATGGAATAGATATATATGGAGAAACAAAACTTGCAAAACTTCTTGAAGAAATAAGCAAAATAGAAGGCATAAAATGGATCAGATTTTTATATTCATATCCAGAAGGAATAACAGACGAATTAATAGAAACAGTTGCAAAAAATGAAAAAATTGCAAAATATTTTGATATACCAATTCAACATATATCAAATGAAATCTTAAAAAAGATGAACAGAAAAGCAAATAAAGAACAAATAACAAATCTAATAAAAAAAATAAGAGAAAAAATTCCAGAAGTAACACTAAGAACAAGCTTAATAGTAGGTTTCCCAGGAGAAACTCAAGAAAAATTTGATGAATTACAAGAATTTGTAAAACAAGCAAAATTTGATAAACTAGGAGCATTTGAATATTCAAAAGAAGAAGGCACACCAGCAGCAAGGCTTCCAATGCAAATACACGGAAACACCAAAAAAGCAAGATACAAAAAAATTATGAAAATTCAGCAAGAAATATCAAAACAAAACTTAAGCAAAAAGATAGGCAAAAATTATGAAGTATTAATAGAAGAAAAATCATTTGATGGAAAATATCTAATTGGAAGGACAATGGGGGACGTTCCAGAAATAGATGGAGTGGTATATATAGAAATTTCTAAAGAAATGGAAAATATTGAAGAAAAATACTTAAATCAATTTGTAAATTGTAAAATTATAGATGTAAGCGAATATGACTTAATTGGTGAGATTATATAATAATATTTTAAATTTTTAGCCCAAATTTATATTTCAAATTTGAATTAATATTTATTATTACTATTATAAAATATAAATGACGTATAATATAATTATAAAATATAAATAATGAATGATATAATTATAAAATATAAATAATGAATGATATAATTATAAAATATAAATAATGAATGATATAATTATGAAATATAAATAATGGATAATATAATTATAAAATATAAATAATGAATATTAAAAATTTAAAATATTATTAAAAATATTATAAAGAAAGGAAAAACTATGAAAAAAAGAATATTAACAGGAGATAGGCCAACAGGGAAATTACATATAGGACATTATTTTGGCTCTATAAAAAAAAGAGTAGAAATGCAAAACAGTGGAGAATATGATATGTTCATCTTAATTGCAGATGTACAAGCACTAACAGATAATTTTAATAATCCTGAAAAAGTAAGAAAAAATGTAAAAGAGCTATGCCTAGATTATTTAGCATGTGGTATAGACACGGAAAAAACTACAATATACATACAATCAATGATACCAGAAACAGCAGAACTTACAGTATATTATTCTAATTTAGTTACAATTGCAAGACTTCAAAGAAACCCAACAGTAAAAACAGAAATAGCACAAAAAAAAGAACTATTTGGAGAAAGTGTAACATATGGCTTTTTAGGATACCCTGTAAGTCAAGCAGCAGACATTACAACATTTGAAGGAGAGTTAGTACCAGCAGGAGAAGACCAAGAACCATTAATAGAACAATGTAGAGAAATAGTAAGAAAATTTAATAGCATATATGGAAATGTCTTAAAAGAACCTCAAATCGTTCTATCAAGTGGAAAAAGAATAAAAGGTTTAGATGGAAACGAAAAAATGGGAAAATCTTTAGGAAATGCAATTTATCTATCAGATTCAGAAGAAGAAATAACCAAAAAAGTAATGAGTGCAGTAACAGATCCAAACAGAATAAAAAAAGACGATTTAGGAAACCCAGATATTTGCATGGTAGCATATTATCATAAATTATTCACAAACCCAGAAGATGTAGAAACAGTATGCAAAGAATGTAGAGAAGGAAAAAGAGGATGTGTAGCTTGCAAAAAGGAGCTTGCAAAAAATATATGTGACTATTTAAAACCAATTAGAGAAAAAAGAAAATATTACGAAGAAAGACCAGAATTAGTAGAAAAAATATTAAAAGAAGGTACAAAAAAAGCAAAAGCCGTAGCTGAACAAACAATGGAAAAAGTAAAAAAAGCGATGAAACTTGATTATTTTAATTAAAATATATTAGGAATATGTTAGTTATATAATATAAATTTAGCTTGAAAAATTTCTTATTTACTAAATAAAATTCAAAAGAAAAATAAAGACTATAATAAAGGAGATATTATGGGAATATTAAAAAGAATATTAGATTTATTTAGAAAAGATAATATTAAAATGTTAGATTCTGGTATATTTGAAACAAATAGTATAGAGCCAGGTTTTAAAATTCAAATATGGGATTATAACAATAAAATAAAAAATGTAAAAAATCCAGATAATAGAATTACACAATTGATGCTAGCAAAAATTTTAAAATACAAAGAATCAGATGCAAAACTTATAGATACTTATAATTATGTAACATTTGAAACACCACAAGGCTTGCAAATAACAGAACAAATATTGCAAAAAGTTGCAAGTGAATATGATTTTATAACAAAGCAAAATATAAATGATTATTGCATGTATTTAGGAAGCATAGACTTAACACCAGACAAAGGCTTACAATTTATATCTAGAAATGATGGAGTACAATCTTATATAGATAGAAAACTAAAACCAAAACTACTAGAAGAAAGAAATAAAACAAACCAAAAAAATAATAATATAAACTCTAAAGCTCAATTTATGGAACAAATAGATGTAAGAGAAAAAGTAAATGCAATGGATAGCCAAAGAAAACAAAGACTAGAAAACCCATATTTACAATTTAAAAGTAAATATATGTCACAAGATGGAAATATATATAGTGATTACGAAGGTATAAATACCACAAATGGTGACATATTAAATATAAATGCCTTGCGAAAAATAGGAAAAACAAAAATTCCAGAAACAGGTTTAAATTCATATTTATATACAGCAATAGTATCATCTACAAATGACAGTAATAATGCACAAATATTTGACCCATATACAAACAAATATGCTGGAAATTATATATGTTTCGAACTACCAAATGACCTTGAAAGAATGTTACCATATATGAATCAGCAAAATCTAACAGACTTACTAAATATGCTTTCAAAAGGAGCAAGCATTGAACCTAATTATAATCTAACATATGTTGGTGCAATGGATGGCTATGGAAACGTAGATTATAATCAAACTCCAAAATCACAAGATGTACAAACAGCAATAAAAAATCTTGAAGAAGCATACAAAAGAAATATTTTGGAAAATAGGACATATCATGGGCAAGATGAAGGTAGAAATTAAAATAAGAAGATTAAATTAAAAAAGATAAGCGCTAAATAAGTTAAAATAAAGTAAAAATATAAAATAAAAACAAAATAAATATCAAAAAGAAAAAAGGAGATAAAATGTTTACAGATTATACAAAAATAATAATAAAATCAGGAGATGGAGGAAATGGTGCAGCAACATTCCGCCGTGAAAAATATGTAGCAGCAGGAGGACCAGATGGCGGAGACGGTGGAAAAGGTGGCGACATATATTTCCAAGTAGATAAAGACAAAAATACACTAATACACTTTAGGTATAATAAAAGATTCAAAGCAGGAAACGGAGAAAACGGAAGCGGAAATCGTTGTAACGGAAAATATGGACAAGACCTATATATAAAAGTTCCAATTGGAACAGTAGTAAAAGATGCAGAAAATGGAAAAATCCTAGCAGACTTATCAGAACCAAACCAAACAGAACTAATATTAAAAGGAGGAAGAGGAGGAAGAGGAAACTCACACTTTGCAACATCCACAAGACAAGCTCCAAGATTTTCAGAAGATGGAGACAAAGGAGAAGAAAAAGAAATAATATTAGAACTAAAATCTCTAGCAGATGTAGGACTACTTGGCTTTCCAAATGTAGGAAAATCAACATTCCTATCTAAAGTAACAGAAGCAAGACCTAAAATTGCAAACTATCACTTCACAACGCTAGAACCAAACCTAGGAGTAGTAAAAACCAAAGATGGAAGCGGATTTGTAATAGCAGACATACCAGGAATAATAGAAGGAGCAAGCAAAGGAGTAGGCCTAGGGCTAACATTTTTAAGACATGTAGAAAGAACAAGGCTATTACTACACTTCATAGATGTCTCAGGACAAGAAGGAAGAAATCCAGTAGAAGACTTCTACACCATAAATAAAGAACTAAAACAATACAGTGAAAAACTAAGCAAAAGAAAACAAATAATAGTAGCAACAAAAATAGATGCAATGCAAGATGAAACACCATACAAAGAATTAGAAAAACTTGCCAAAAAAGAAAAATTAGAAATCTACAAAATATCAGCAGCAACAGGAGAAGGAGTGCAAGAATTAATAGACCATGTAAGTAAAGTACTAAAAACATTACCAAAAGAATCAATAATAGACGAATCAGAAAAAATGGTATACACCCTAGAAGACAAGAAAAACGAATGGACAGCAAGAAAAGAAGGAAATAAATTCATAGTAGAAGGCAGAGCAGTAGATAGACTTATGGGAAGAATAAACATAGAAGACAATGAATCAATGTACTATTTCCATAAAGTATTAAGCCAAATGGGAGTAGACGACAAACTAAGAGAACTAGGTGTAAAGGATGGAGATACAGTATTAATTTCTGATTGGGAACTAGAATGGGAAAACTAATGTGATACCGGGATTACCGGGATTGAGGGACGGTCCCAATGTCATTAAGTTAAGAAAAGTCAATAATTGAATTATTGGCTTTTTTTGTATATAATACATAAAA
>CALXCJ010000064.1 GCA_944386775.1 uncultured Clostridia bacterium | reverse complement strand
TACATAGAATTAAAAAAGACAATAGAAATATTAATAGTAGATTTTGAAA
Organism: uncultured Clostridia bacterium; assembly: GCA_944386775.1. Classification (GTDB taxonomy): domain Bacteria; phylum Bacillota; class Clostridia; order TANB77; family CAG-508; genus CAG-269. The sequence continues at coordinate 8,182 of CALXCJ010000064.1, read as the reverse complement.
TAAAAAAACTAAAAGAATTAGAATATCACAGTAAATGGAAGATAATCGAAGAAAAAAACAGAAAACTAATATTGACAGATGATTTAGAGATTCATATAATAGAAACAGATAAAATAAAAAAACTATCAGAAAAAGAAAAAGACAAAGAATTAGTAAAATGGATATATTTTTTAGAAGAACCAAATGGGGAGAGGGTGAAAGAATATATGAAAACTGATAAAGGAATAAAAGAAGCAAAAGGAAAATTAGAAGTGATGAGTGAAGATGAGAGAATGCAAATATTAGCAGATTTAAGATTAAAAGCAATAATGGATGAAAAGGCAATAAAAAGATTAGGATATAAAGAAGGAAAAATTGAAGGAAAAATTGAAGGAGAAATTGAAGGAGAAAAAAAGAAAACAAAAGAAATAGCTAAAAAGATGAAAGAAAGAGATATTGACATTATTACAATAAAAGAGATAACGGGATTAACAGAAGAAGAAATAGAAAAATTATAAATAATTCATATAGTAGATATAAGAAAAAAGCTACTACTCAGCCCTGCAGATAAGTTATTCACAAAATACTAAAAATTGGAAAATAGAGAAAAAAGTTTTCATAATCACTTGAAAAACCAAACAAAATATGATAAAATAGCTATGCTTTAAAAATAGCACAGCTATTTTTAAATCTCTACTTAACTAAAAAGTTAGGTTTAAAATCCAAAGGGAGGTGAAATTAATGAACAAATACGAAAGTGTTATCATCATTAATCCAAATGTAGACGAAGCAGGAATAAAAGCACTAGAAGAAAAAATAACAGGATTAATAAATGAAAACGGAAAAGTAGAAAAAGTAGAAAGCATGGGAAAAAGAAAACTAGCATATGAAATTAAAAAATTCAATGAAGGAACATACCTAGTATTCTACTTTGAATCACGACCATCAGCAATAGCTGAAATAGAAAGAGTCTACAGAATAACAGACGACATCATAAAATTCATCGTAGTAAAAAACGAAAAATAATCTAAAAAACAAACCAAAGAAAAAAGAAAAAACTAGAACAAAAAAGAAAACAGAAAAACAAAAGTAAAACCAAAACAAAAAATAAAAATAAAAAAATTAAATAAAGAAATAGAGACCTTTATTTAAAGCAAAGAAAGGTGATATAAAAATGAACAAAGTAATATTAATGGGAAGACTAACAAGAGACCCAGAAGTAAGATACACACAAACAAACAACACACTAGTTGCATCTTTTAGTCTAGCAGTAAATAGAAGATTTGTAAGGCAAGGAGAAGAAAGACAAGCAGACTTTTTCAACATAGTTGCTTGGAGCAAACTAGGAGAATTTTGTAGCAAATACTTTAAAAAAGGTCAACAAGTAGGAATCATAGGAAGACTACAAACAAGAACTTGGGATGATGACCAAGGAGTAAAACACTACATAACAGAAGTAGTAGCAGAAGAAGCATATTTCGCAGACAGTAAAAGAGAGCAAGAAGCAGGAGCAGGAGCAGGAGCAGGAACATTTGAAAACACATTTGGAAACACAATGCCAGGAAATATGGGCTCAGACTTTGAAGTATCTTCAAGTGATGACCTACCATTCTAATAAAGAGGGGGGAAAACAAAAATGTCAGATAAAAAACAAAATAAAAGAAATAACAACAAAAATTATGATGAGGACTACAATCCAAGATTCAGAAAACAAAGAAAAAAAGTATGTGTAATGTGCAGTGATAAAAACTTTGTATTAGATTACAAAAATGCAGATCAACTAAAAAAATTCGTAAATGACAAAGGTAAAATATTACCAAGAAGAACAACAGGAGCATGTGCAAAACATCAAAGAGATATCACAATAGCAGTAAAAAGAGCAAGACATATTGCTATATTACCATATACACAAAACTAAAAATAGTATAAAAACCGTTGAATATCAACGGTTTTTAATTAGTACGCTAAAAAGCAAGTTTAAAAATTTTAAGTTATATTAGGTTCTACAGCTTCAATACTAATTGTAGCTTCACCAAAAATAACATGCACTTTAGAATTACTATCCTTAAACTTAAAGTAACCTAAATTTTCCAATCGAAATGTGCATATTTGAGCATTCTCAAATACATCCTTTTCTCCATTGGGATACCGAACTGTTATATTAACAGTTATCATATAAAAACCTCCTTTTTAGTAAGCGTAATAACATTATAGGCAGAGATTTTAGAAAAGTCAAGCATATAATAGCAAATTTTAAAGAATTTACAGGTTGTGAAGAGTATAATTAAAAAATAAACGTAAACAGCATAAATTTAAATAGTAGAACCAAACGGTTAAATTTAAACAATAAACTCAAACAATATAATTTAAATGATATACTTAAACAATATAATTCAAATAGTAAACTTAAATAATATAAATTTAAATAATAAACTCGAACAATATAAATTCAAATAATAAACCCAAACAATCAAACCCTAAATAATACTAGAAGCCTGATCCCCTGAAATATAACCATACTCAACCATACAATTCAAAACGTGAGTCTGCCTTTGTTTTGCAAGAACAGGGTTAACAGAAGGAGAGTAAATAGAAGGAGCATTAGGAATACCAGCAAGCATAGAAGCCTCATCCAAACTCAAATCCTTAGGCTCTTTATTATAATACCCAACACTTGCATCATAAATACCATAATAACCATCACCAAAATATGCAGTATTAACATACAATTCAAAAACTTCATTTTTAGAATAATTTTTTTCTAAATCAAAGCTTGCAAAAATTTCACCAAGTTTCCTAGAAAAAGATTGTTCTTGTGAAAAGATAATATTTTTTGCAACTTGCTGGGTAATAGTACTTCCACCTTCACGCAATTCAAAATGAGAAATATTTGTAACCAAAGCTCTGCCAATTGCAATAATATCAATAGGCCCATGGTCATAAAACCTATGATCTTCAACAGCAATAACAGCATTTCTATAATCACTTGCCATATCATTAAATTTTACAAAATGCTCATCAGAAGTTACCTCTGAAACTCTATCAAGTAAAGGCTTTTCTTTTAAAGCGGAAGAATATGTAGAATAACCGATTATAAAAAATACTATAACTAAAACAAAAACAATTAACAATAAAATTAATAAAATCCTTCTAAACCATTTCATATTAAATGCCAGTCCTTTCTAGCTTTGCTTAAAGGTAAATATAGGTATGAAAGTATTTCTTTCAAACTAAAATCCTCTATTTAAATTTTATAAAAATTATAATATAATAAAAAAGCAATGTCAAACAAAATAAAGAAGTATGACAAAAATGTAAGACAGGTGAAATAAGAAAAAATAATGCACAAAAAGAGGTGAAAAAATGAAATTTGATTTTAATCAAGAACTAGAATATGCACAAACAAAATTAAATGAAGCTCCTTATCGAATAGATTTTCTTTTTGATCATATAAAAGCAATACTAAACTATGCCAAAAAGAAAGAAAAAAAAGGATTTGAAAGTTCCGAAATATTTGATAACCTATATGACGAAATATTCTCATATATAGAGCAATATGTAAATTTGTCGGGAACAGGCAATTTACAAAAACAATACAATACTTTAGAGCTATATGAAAATAACAATCATTTAACTCAAAGAGACTATAATTTAATAAATACCAAAGAACTTCCAAAAGAAATAACAGAACAAGAAATACAAGAAAAATTAAATCAAATAGAAAATGAAGAAGAATGGAATAAATTTATTCTACAATTAACACTAAGAGACTTAAAAATAACAAAAGAAGAAGCAATGCAAATTCCAGGATTTTCTGAATTTATAAAATTAAATAGTAGTAAACAAAAACAAATACTAAAAATGATAAATAATAGAAAAGAAATAGAAAAATACATAAAATTATGTACAGGAACAGAAATAGAACAATTACAAACATATATTAAATACACAAAAAATCAATGTGAGACACAATTAAAACAAAGATACATAGAAATACTAAAATTAGCCGGAAATTTCTTAAAAGAATTCGACTTTTTAGAAGAAGAATTAAAGCTTTATGAACAAACCGTAAGAAAATTATCTATGCAAGGAATGAACTATCATCTAAAAAAAGAAGAAAAAACAGACCCAGAAGATATAGCACTTGAAGAAATATTTGAAGAAGAAACATTAAAAAATTTCAGCTTAGAAGAATTAGCACTATTAAACCTATTTTGGCAAAATAGGTTTGTTAAAAGAATTAAAGACGTTTCCAGTTCGATGTTTGCTATGAGAACTATGTCTAGTGAAGATAAAGAAATACAATTAACAGATAAAAAAATACAAAATGTAATATATAAAGAATTAATATGTAATAATATTTTTTTAAAAGTATCAAGAAATTTGCAAAAAAATAAACAATGTAAAACATATGAACTTCCAAAGACAGACAAAGAATTTATAAAAGAATATGAACAATATTTTAACGAGCAAATTCCAGACTGTGATAATAATTTTATGCAAGATATAAATGTAACAAATATTTATGGAAATATAGAGTTTAACGCATATAATGCCAAAATCAATACTATAAAATTCTTAGTACAAGATTTTCTAAACAATAACACTAAAGTAACCAATTGGGGTGTAATACCAGAAAAAGAAGAAAAAAACAAAAACTATATAATAATTGGAATAGATTACCCAGGATTTAATATGCCAGTAAAAGTACATATATCTAAAAAAGAATTAGAAAAATGGATAAATTATTTACAAGGAAATACAATACTACCAATATATAATGGAGCAAATGATATGACATATAGAGGAAAAGCCATAAAAACAAATATACTTATGCCACTAACCAAAAAAAGGCAAGAATATATAATAGATAAAGTAGCAAAATTAAACCCAGTAGATTTAAAATACCTAATAATAACACACTTAGGAAATTTCGTAACAATCAAAAACAAAAAAACCAAAAAAATATATCCAGAAAAATACATAGATATTGAAACAGGAAAAACTGGAATAAAAATAAATAGAAAATTCATAGAAGACAAAGAATGCAACACATCAAAAGAAAAAGACCAAGAAGAAATATCACAAAAATAATACTTCCCAATATAATATATGGGAGGTATTTTAAAATGGAATTTACAAAAATACATGGTTTAGGAAATGATTACATATATATAAATCTTTTAACTGGCAAAAATCAAATAGCAGAAAAAGACATACCAAAAGTAAGCAGATTCATGTCAAACAGACACTTTGGAGTTGGAGCAGATGGAATAATATTAATAGAAAAAAGTAAACTAGCCGACTTTAAAATGAGAATCTTCAACCAAGATGGCAGTGAAGCAGAAATGTGTGGAAATGGAATAAGAGGATTTGCAAAATATGTATATGATAATAAACTAACGACAAAAAAAGAAATAAAAATAGAAACACTAGCGGGAATAAAAAATGTAAAAGTCTATACACAAGCAAACGGAAAAGTGCAAACTGTACAAGTAAACATGGGGAAAGCAAGCTTTGCAAAAAACAAAGATATTATCATAAATGAAAATGAAAAAGATAAAGAAATTTTAAATACACAAAAAACAATAAAAAACTATGTAAATGAAAAAAATAATACAATAAAACTTGAATACATAATAAATGAAAAAAAATATACCGGAACATACATCTCAATTGGGAATCCACATTTTGTAATATTTGAAAAAAACATAGAAGAACTAAATCTAGAATTAATAGGAAAAACAATAGAAAATGATAGTCATTTTCCAAACAGAGTAAATGTAGAAATAGCACAAATACAGGACCTAGGCAATATAAAAATGAGAGTATGGGAAAGAGGAAGCGGAGAAACCTTTAGCTGTGGAACAGGAGCATGTGCGGTTACAAAAGTTGCCTACTCTTATGGATTAACCAGAAACGCTGTAAAAGTACACCTAAAAGGAGGAGTGCTAGATATAAGAATAAATAAACTAACAGACGAAATTTATATGACGGGAATGACAAATAAAGTTTTTGATGGGAAAATTGAAAATGAATTAGTGGGGATAATTTAAAATTCGGGACCTGAGGTACAGTCCTTCGGGACCTGGGGTACGGTTCTTGTTTTCTAGTTTTCCTGGGATTTGGGGGGAGATCGGGATTAAGGGACGGTCCTTGTTTTCCCGTTTTGCCGGGATTTTGGGGACGGACCTTGCAAAAAAAGTCGGGGTCTCTTAAATATTTTTTAGCTCTGTAATGTGCGAAATGGAATAACTTAGAAGTTCTTTGCGAAAAATTGGAATAATGTTCCGTAAAATTTTATTAAAATAAAATTTTAGCGAAGAAAAAGGTTCCGATTTTTCGCATAGAACTTCTTATGTTATGTAATTGAGCCGTTACAGAGCTAAAAAATATTTAAGAGACCCCGACTTTTTTTGCAAGGTCCGTCCCCAAAATCCCGGCAAAACGGGAAAACAAGGACCGTCCCTTAATCCCGATCTCCCCCAAATCCCAGGAAAACTAGAAAACAAGAACCGTACCCCAGGTCCCAGAAAAGCATCGCTACCACTCAATTCGAACTATTTTGTTACCCCATTTGCAATCATTTCTTCAATAATATCATGTATTACAACTCTCTCATCATAAGGATACTTAACACCCATATATTCAATATAAAGATCGCTACCAAGTCCTGGCAAAACTATAATATCATCTTTAGTTGCAATAGAAATAGCATATCTAATAGCTTCTGTTCTATCCAAAATAACAGTATATTTTCCATCAGTTCTTTTCAAACCAACCTCTATATCAGCTAAAATCTTTCTTGGGTCTTCTGTACGAACTTGGTCAGATGTTAAAATTGTAAAATCTGCAAGTTTCCCTGAAATTTCACCCATAATAGGACGTTTAGCACTATCACGGTCACCACCAACACCCCAAGTGCAAATAACTCTACCTTTTGTATATGGTTTAACAGTTTTTAAAATAGATTCCAAACTAGAAGGAGTATGTGCATAGTCAATCATAATAGTAAGACCGAATTTATTTGGAACCATTTCGCTTCTACCAAATACCTTGAAAGGATTTAAAGCTCTTTTTATTTCATCAGGAGTAACGTTAAAAAATGTAGAAACAGCAATTGCACCTAAAGCATTATAAACCATATATTCACCAGGAATAGAAACTCTAATTTTATTTTCCTCTCCATTCATAACAAGAGTAAAATCAATACAAGAATTACTTGGCACAAGGTCTTTTGCTTGAACATCAGCATAATTTTCTATACCAAAAGTAACCATTCTCTTATCAGAAAGTAATTTCTTTATTCTAACAGTATATTCATTATCAACATTAAAAACAATGCATTTAGCAAGTTTTAATAAAGAAAGCTTAGCTTCAAAATAATCTTGCATATCTTTATGCTCTTTAGGGCTAATATGGTCTTCAGATAAATTAGTAAATAAAGCAATATCAAAATCACAACCAGTAACTCTATCAAGTTTCATAGCCTGAGAAGAAACCTCCAAAATTGCAACATCAACATTTTCTTTAACCATTAAATCCAAAGTCTCTTGAATTTTATAACTTTCAGGAGTAGTACGATCAGTATCTTCTAATTTTTTATCACCAATATATATAGAAATACTTCCAATAAGCCCTACTTTTAAACCATGTTTTTCTAAAATAGATTTAATCATATAAGTAGAGGTAGTTTTACCCTTTGTCCCAGTAACACCAATAAGTTTTAATTTTTTTGATGGATTATCATACAAATTACAACTACATAATGCTAAAACTTTTCTAATATTTTTAACTTGAACTATTGTGATATTTGGATTATCACAAACAGAATTAATATCTGTTTCATCATCAATAACAACTGAATTTGCTCCATTTTTTATAGCACTATCAATAAACTTAGTACCATCTAATGAATAACCTCTAATAGCGAAAAATAAACAATTTTCTTTTGCTAATCTAGAGTCAGAAGTAATATTGGTAATATCAATATTTAGCGTTCCTTTTTTATTTACAATTTCAATATCTTTTAATACATCTTTTAATTTCATAACTAACACCTCTTAATCTAGTTTTAATTTGCTACATTATATATCTTTTTTTTGAAAAAGTATAGTATTTTTAATTATTTTTCGGGATTAATGGACGGCTCTTAGCTTCCAGTTTTATTAGGATTTGGGGGAGATCGGGATTAAGGGACGGT
>CALXCJ010000063.1 GCA_944386775.1 uncultured Clostridia bacterium | reverse complement strand
CATGGTTAATTGTGCAATTTAGTTATATAGAATAAATTTTTATATAATTTTGTTTCACATCATTGACACAACAACAATTTTACTTTTTTCATACTCGAAAATTATTGACAAAAAAAATAATTATTTCTATAATAAAAAAAACACTCCAAGGAGGATTAAAAATGGAAACATTTGCAGATTATATATTAGGTGAAAAGGAATTATCATCAAAAATGGAGATAACCTATTATCTAGCCAAAAAAAGAGAAATATTTTTTGATAAATCTATAGTATTCAAAACCGAAATTGCAAGAATATTTTTAAATTACTTAGATGCAGATTTAGACAAAAATCTAATTTTAACAGCATGTTTACTATGTAACTGTAAAAAAGTAGAATTAGCTCAAAACTTAGAAAGAATAAAATCATATGCAAAAGATGGAGCAGAGTATTTATTTTCAATAGGTTTTGACAAAAGATTTTGCAAAATATGTGAAGAAGTAAATAGATATAGTAACTCTAATCCACGAGAAAAAGAAAGTGATATATTAGAACTTGTAGATCAATATGGTGGAATGTTACTAGATAGACCAGAAAGAATAGGAATGGAGCCAGAAGAAGCAATTGTATTATTGCAATATAGAAATCTAAAAGATAAATTTAATAGATACTTAGAATCATTTGTCGATTTTATAAACGATCTGCAAAATGTAAAATATAAAGACAAAGTAGAAATTACACCACTAAAAGAACTAGTAAATTTATATAATCAAACAGAAGATGAAAAAAGATTTATAACAGCACTTGTTTATGAATTCGAGCCAAATATAGATGACCTATTAGAAAAGAAACTAGGCAAAAACTCAAATGCCCTTGCCAAAGGAAACCCTAATAGAGCATTATTTAGTGAAGAAACAACAAGAAAAGTTATGGAAAGATTAAATTTAGACGATTAAATTGTTAGAAAACTTATAAAAGTTTGGTAAATTTATAAAAGTTTATTAGATCAAAATAAAAGCGTAATAAATGAATAAAAAAATATTAAATCAAAATTAGAGCGTAATAAGCTAATAAAATTTTATAAAATAAATTTAGACAATAAGTATTTACAAAAAATCAATCAAAAAAGAGAGGAAATAATAAAAATGTACGAAATATTTGCAGACTTGCACGTTCATATAGGAAGAGCAGAAAACGGAAAACCAATAAAAATAACAGCAGCAAAAACCTTAAACTTTGCAAACATAGCAAAAGAATGTGCAGACAGAAAAGGAATACAAGTAGTAGGAATAATAGATTGTGCATCTCCATATGTAATAGAAGACATAGAAAAATTCTTAAAAATAGGGGAAGCATACGAATTACAAGATGGAGGAATAATCTACAAAAACAAAGTATGTATACTTTTAGGAAGTGAAGTAGAAACATCAGAACTAGGGCGAAATGGCAAAAAAGGAAGTGCACACAACTTATGCTTTTTCCCATTCCTAAAAGACATAAAAGCATTTTCAAAAGAAATGAGTAAACACATAAAAAATATAACTTTAAGCACCCAAAGATCAGACCTATCAGGTTATGACTTAATAGATATAGTAGAAAAATATAATGGAATACTAATACCAGCACACATATTCACACCATTTAAAAGCTACTATGGAAACTGCACAGACAGAATAGAAAATATATTCAAAGAAAAATACAAAAAAATATTTGCAGTAGAACTAGGTTTAAGTTCAGATACATATTTAGCAGACACAATAAAAGAACTAGAGCCAAAAACATTTGTAACAAACTCAGACGCACACTCACTTCCAAAAATCGCAAGAGAATACAACAAAATGCTAGTTGAAGATATATCATTCAAAGAAATAGTAAAAGCCCTAAAAAATGAAGATGGAAGAAAAGTACTATGTAACTATGGGCTAGACCCAAAACTTGGTAAATACCACAGAACATACTGTGACGATTGCAACACCACAATAGAAACAAAAGAACCAGTAGAAAAATGCCCAAACTGTGGAAGCACAAACGTAACATTCGGCGTATTTGACAGAATAGAACTAATAAAAGACAAAAAAACAACCCAAAGCCCAGAAAATAGACCACCATACATATACCAAATACCACTAGGTTTCATACCAGGAGTTGGAGGAAAAACAATAGAAAAACTACTAGAAAACTTTGAAACAGAAATGAACATATTGCACAAACTATCAAAAGATGACATAGAAGCAGTAGCCGGAAAAAAAGTTGCAGAAGCAATAGAAAATGCAAGAAACGGAAACTGCCAAATCCACTCAGGTGGAGGAGGAAACTATGGAAAAATAGACATAAAAACTTCATAAACCAACAAAATAAAACCAACAAAAAACTTTAGGAAAAAAATAAAAATCAAATCATCCTAAAGTTTTTTTATGCTCAATGGTCACTTGGGACCTGTCCCAGATTAACCAAAAATGGTCAGTCGGGACCTGTCCCAGAATAACCAAAAATGGTCAGTCGGGACCTGTCCCAGAATAACCAAAAATGGTCAGTCGGGACCTGTCCCAGAATAACCAAAAATGATCACTCGGAACCTGATTAACCAAAATATAAGTTCTAAAAAACTCTTTTCCAGAATACACATTACATAAGAAAATAAACAATTAGATAAGGAGTTTTTTATGAACAAAAGTAATCAAAAAAGATTAAAAGAGGTTATTAAAAGTCATATTATCAATAATAAAAAAGAGTATATTATAGTTTTTTTAATTTTTATAATAGGCATTTTTCTTGGTGTTATGCTTATAAATAATACAAAAGATTCAGAGTATGAAGCTTTAAAAAATTATATTATTGATTTTATGAATAAGTTTAAAGATGTGCAAAATTTGGACAATGCTGAGCTTCTAAGTTTGAGTTTGTTTAATAATGTTATGCTTGCAACTTTGATATGGTTTTTTGGTACTACAGTGATTGGCATTCCTGTGGTATTTGGATTGGTATTATATAGGGGATTTTGCCTTGGGTATACTATTTCGAGTTTTATAAGTGTTTTAGGTGTTTGGAAGGGACTTGGTTTTGTTTTTTCTAGTTTATTTTTGCAAAATATTTTGTATATACCTGCAATTGTTGCAATAGCTGTTAGTGGATTTAAACTTTACAAGTCTATTACAAAGGATAGAAGAAAAGATAATATAAAATTAGAAATAATAAGGCACATAATTTTTTCTTTATTGATGGTAATAATTTTATGTTTATCATCATTGGTAGAAATATTTGTTTCTAATAATATACTAAAAAATCTAATTACATATTTTATTATATGAAACTTGTATAAAATTGAAATAAAACTTGCATAAAATTAAAAAAAACTATTTACAATTTTAAAATTCTTTGATATAACATATACAGGTTATGTAAATATTATATTAAATTAATAGAGGTAGGGGAAAATCATGGAAAAACAATTAAAACTTTTTTTTGCATTTCTAGAAGATGAAAGAAAATTATCTAGTAATACATTGCAATCTTACAAAAGAGACTTAAAACAATTCAGACAATTCCTAGAATATATGGGAATCCATTACAACAAAGTAGATGAAGACACAATGAAAGAATACATAAAAGAGTTAGAAGAAGAAGGAAAAAAACCATCAACAATATCAAGATGTATAGCATCAATTAGATCATTTTATCAATACTCAATGAGAAAAGGAAAGGTAAAAAAAGATCCTACAGAAAACATCCAATCTCCTAAAATAGAAAAAAGAGTACCAAGTGTTCTAACATCTAAAGAAGTAGAACTATTACTTGAGCAACCAAAAGATGTAGACCTAAAAGGTAAAAGGGATAAAGCAATGCTAGAATTTGCATATGCAACAGGAATGAGAGTTACAGAAATCATATCACTAGATATAGATGATGTAAACTTAGAAGAAGGATATGTAACTTGTAACCACGCAGGAAAACAAAGAAACATACCACTTGGAAAAATGTGTATAAAAGCCCTAAAAGAATATATAGATGAAGCAAGAGGTTTATTAATAAGGTATGAAGATGAAAAAGCACTATTTGTAAATGTAAATGGAAGAAGACTTACAAGACAAGGATTCTGGAAAATTATTAAATACTACAAAGAACAAGCACATATTTCAAAAGACATTACACCACATGTTCTAAGACATTCATTTGCAACACATCTTTTGCAAAATGGAGCAGACCTAAAAGCAATACAAGTAATGCTTGGACACTCAGACATATCTTCTACACAAGTATATATGCAATTTCAAGATCAAGAAATAAAAAATGCATATCAAAAAGCTCACCCAAGAGCTTAGAAATATAAAAAAGAGAATAAACTCTCTTTTTTTCTTGCTATTATAAAAATAAACTAAATTGCCGAAAGGATATAAAGCAATGAAAAAATTAATAATAATATTACTAAGTATAATTTTGATTTTATTATTAATAATAACAGCTATATTATCATATTATTTAATAGTAACAATAGAAGCAGAAGTGCCAGAAGAAACTATAAGTAAGTGTAATATAGAAGAAAAAACATTCCAAAATAGAAAAGTATTTATTATGTCACCAATAGTAGATGCTACTAATTACAAAAACAATAAGATTAATAGTAACAATGAAATAATTGAAAATAATGAAGTAAATGAAATTAATCCTAGCAATGAAATAAGTAAACCTAATAGCAACAATGAAGCAGATAAAAACATTGAAAGTACTAACAGTGACTTTCAAGTTAGCTCAGACACACAAAAATATATCATATATCTCCATGGAGGTTCATATGTAGGAGAACCAGAAGAAGAACATTGGCAATTTTTGCAGGATATAGTAGCTGATACAAAAGCAACAATAATCTTACCAGATTACCCATTAGCACCAAAATATACATATAAAGAAGTATTCCAAATGTTAGAACCTTTATATAAAGAAATCTTGCAAAAAGTAAGCCCTGAAAATTTAATATTAATGGGAGATTCAGCAGGAGGGGGAATGGCATTAGCATTAGAAGAAAAATTATCTGAAGAAAATATAAGCCTTCCAAACCAATTAATATTAATATCTCCATGGCTTGATGTAACAATGTCAAACAGCAGGATTGATGAAGTACAAAAAAATGATAAAGACCTAAAAAAAGATGCATTAAAATTAGCCGGAATATTATATGCCGGAAAAGATGGAATGGATAATTACTTAGTAAACCCAATAAATGGACCACTCGAAAAATTAAAAAATGTAACAATTTATACAGGAACATATGACATACTAAACCCAGATGTACACATTCTAATAGAAAAAGCAAAACAGGTAAATGTTAATATAACATTAAAAGAATATGAAGGAGCAGGGCATATTTGGATAGTCAGAAAAAATACAGAACCTTCAAACCTTGCCGAAGAAGCCTATAAAGATTTACTAAAAACTATTGACAATACGTAAAAAATATGATATAGTACTTAGCGTAGTTACAAGAAGAAGTAATCAAGGCTTCTCACCTTATCTTAAGGAAAAAGGTAGAAAAATAAATAAAAATGCTAAAAAAGTATTATATTTATTGCGTTTGATTGACCTTGTAACAAAGTGTCAATTTTTTTTATGGAGGTGTTTTAATATAAAACAAGAATTACCAATCAATGAAAGAATAAGAGAAAAAGAAGTACAATTGATAGGAGTAAATGGAGAAAAATTAGGAGTAGTCTCAAGCAAGGAAGCACTAGAAATAGCTGCAAAAGAAAACTTAGACTTAGTACTAGTTGCACCAAACAGTAAACCACCAGTTTGCAAGATAATGAACTATGGTAAATATAAATTCGAGCAAGCCAAAAAAGAAAAAGAAGCAAAGAAAAAGCAAAAAGTACTAGAAATAAAAGAACTAAGAGTAACTCCAAACATTGAAGAACACGATTTTGGTTTCAAATCAAAAAACGCTAGAAAATTTTTGCAAGACGGAAACAAAGTAAAAATAACAGTAAGATTCAGAGGAAGAGAAGTAAATAACACAAAACTTGGAGAAGCAGTACTAGACAAATTTATTGAAAATTTGCAAGATATCTCAGTAGTTGAAAAAAAGCCAAAATTAGAAGGAAGAAATATGTTTATAATCTTAGCTAAAAAAGCATAATAGTTATATAAAAAGCTAAAAAGCATGAAAGCTATATAAAAAGCTGAAAAAGCATAAAGTTATATAAAAATAGCTAAAAACATAAGAGCTATAAAAATAGCTAGAAAATATAAAAGCTATATAATAACTAAAAAAGCATAAAGCTATATAAAAAAACTAAAAACAAAAAGGAGGAGAAAACCAATGGCAAAATTAAAAACAAATAAAGCTGCTAGTAAAAGATATGCTCTAACAGCAACAGGAAAAGTAAAAAGAACAAAATCAAACAGAAGACACTTACTTGCAAACAAAACAAGAAGACAAAAAAAATCAGGAAAAATCCAAAATGCTTATGCAGACAAATCATGCGAAAAAACAATCAAAAAATTATTACCATATGGTGGGTAATTTAAAAATATTATATAATTAAAAAATGTAAAGTAAGTAATAAAAGATATTATATAATAAAAAATTGGAAACTAAGTAATAAAAATAGAAAAATAAAATAAGGAAGGTGAATAATAAATGGCAAGAGTAAAAACAGCAAGAACAACAAGAGCAAGACACAAAAAAGTATTAAAACAAGCAAAAGGATATTATGGAGCAAAACACTATAGATTTAGAAATGCAAACCAAGCAGTATTAAAATCACTATCATATGCATATGTTGGAAGAAAAGACAAAAAAAGTAATTTCAGAAAATTATGGATAGCAAGAATAAATGCAGCAGCAAGAATGAATGGAATAACATACAGCAAAATGATAGCAGGCCTTAAAAAAGCAAATGTTACAATAAACAGAAAAATGCTTGCAGAAATGGCAGTATCAGATCCAAAAGCATTTGCAGAAGTTGCTGAAATTGCAAAAAAAGCATAATGAAAATAAAAAACATAATCAAAAAAGTATTAATAAAAAATATAAATAAAAAAGCTTATCTTATTAAGAATATAAGAAAGGCTTTTTTTGTTAGATTTTTTTGCTAAAAGACTCTGTCAGACTTTGTCAAGTAAAATGAATCTCACAGAGTTCACATAATTCACAAGGCTTTGTGACTTTGTAAAATGATTAGCTCAAGATATATGGTAAGTTGCCTATAAGTCTTATTAAAGTCACAAAGCCTGTTAAATATTTTTGGAATTTTAGATACAAAATTTTATATTTTTATAGTGTATTTATTTCATCTTTGGTCAAATTTGTTATTTCCTCTATAATTTCGATTGGTAAGCCTTTTGTTTTCATTTTTTTGGCTGTTTCTTTTTTTTCAATATTTCTGCCTTCTTTTAGTCCTAATTCTCTCCCTTTCCTCTCTGCAAAGCGTCTTTCTGCTTTTTCGTCTCTAATTGCTTTTTCTCTTAGTTCTGCTAAGATTTGCATTCTTTCGTCTTCGCTCATTACTTCTAGCTTTTCTTTTGCTTCTTTTATCTCTTTATTTTCTTTCATATATTCTTCCACCTTCTTACTTTCAGGATCTTCTATGAAATTGAGCCATTTTATTAGCTCTTCTTCTTGCTCTTCTCCTTTTAATTTATATATTTTAGGTAGTTCTATTATATGTATTTCTAAGTCTTCTGTCAATATCAGTTTTCTTTCTTTTTCTTCGATTATCTTCCATTTACTATGGTATTCTAATTTTTTTAGCTCGTTTATTTCAAAATTTACTATTAATACTTCTATTGTCTTTTTTAAATTTTCATAGTCATTACCTGATTTTAGGTTTTTGGCATATATTCTTGACCAGTAGTATAATATTCTTTCTAGTAACTTCTCTTTTTCTGCCATTTGCATTTCTACATTGCAGTACTCATCATTGTTGATTTTTACAAGAACATCTAATACTCCCATTTTGTCTTCTAGATTTTCTCTCCTTAGTACTATGTTTCCAGTTAAATCCACCTCCTCTAGTTTTTTATCTAGTATTGCTTCTAAAAATTTTTTGGTGATTCTTTCACTTCCTACTTCTCCAAAAAGTGCTTGGAATATTACATCTAATTTTGGAGATAATATTTTTTTCTTTTGTGATGTTTTTTCTTGATTTGTTTTGCTTTTAGCCATATAATTCCTCCTTGTAAATTGTATTTTGATTATTTATTATTAAATTGCGTATGAATTAATTTGGAAATTAACTTTAGATTAAAATCTGATTTATTTCTTGTTTTGAAATTGTTTGATAAAATTTATAGAT
>CALXCJ010000062.1 GCA_944386775.1 uncultured Clostridia bacterium | reverse complement strand
ATAGATGGTCAGGCTGGTCTAATGAGTTATTCTAGTCTGATTTTTTGCAGCCTAACCATCGATAACATACTAAACATAATTGTTTTGCTAATATTAGCTGGAGTAACAATAGCAACACTGACTGGAGATAATCGGAATTTTAACTAGAGCTAGTGAAGCAAAAGAAAAGACTCAAATAGCAAGTGAAGATGAATTAAGAAGTTTAACTATGCTAGAAGCTGCAACAAATTTAGAAAATCAACCATATACTGATAAAAATGGAGATACCGCAACAATACCAGCAGGATTTGCAGTATCACAAGTAGAAAGTGAAAACACAATTGATGACGGCTTAGTAATAATTGACTCCCATGGCAATGAATTTGTTTATATTCCAGTTACTGGCATGGATTATGATTATAATAGATATATTTTTTCTGGACAAAGTTCTGGGGGTTTAGATAATAATACAAATAGTGAAAAAATAATTCAAGGAAATGGTTCTCCAGATTATTATACTGAATCATTATCATCAGAAGAAGCATTAAGTATTCAAACATATGGTGGATATTATATTGCACGATATGAATCAGGTATTTTGGAAGAAACGGCAAGAACAGTTGAAGATAAAGGCTCTATAAATAATAATTTAGTAATACAAAAAAATAAAAATATATATAATTTTGTAACAATTGGTGAAGCAATAACCTTGTCTAACAATTTATATGCCGATAACAATAAAATAATTTCAAAATTATGTAGTTCTTACGCTTGGGATACAGCTCTAAAATTTATAGAAACATCGTTTAGTTCTTATCCTACAAATAGTGCCGGAGGAAATTATAATCAAGAATCCGGTGGTACAGGTGTTCTCCAAAAAACGCGGATATTATAGTGTAAAAAATATTTATGATATGCGGACGGAAATGCTTATGAATATGTATCAGAAGTTAATAGTAGAGATAATTCATTTGTACGCCGTGGTGGTGACTATGGTAATAGTTCTGAAAGCTACCCTGCTGCTTTTAGAAGTTATGGAATAATTGGAGATGCTTTTGAAGACTATACTTTTAGAATTGCTTTATTTATTCAATAGTTTTTATGTAATAATGATAAGCTCTGTATTAGTAGCAGTAAAGATGCAGAAAAAATAAGATTAGCAATGTCAGAAACACAAAAAGAAGATAGTGGATATTAAAACTACTAGAACGAAACACTTTTTAAAATTATTTATTGATATTTTATTTACACGGAATATGCACGGATAGAATCCTGTAAATACTTTAAAATCAGGTATTTACAAGATTCTACGATTATCCTGCCCACCAGAAATGCTGAATTTTAACCGAATTTAGCATTTTTTATTATATAGGAAAATAGACTCTTATTTTAAAAATTATTGTATAAATTGTAGTAAATCCTTTTGAGTAATGTTATAATATATATTAATATATAAGGAGCGTGGTTATTTATGATGTATCCATTTTGTAAATATGCTGATGAAACATTAGTTACTTTCTCTAATATAGTGAAAAATGATGATGGAGAAGAAGTTCTTTATGTGCATTTTGAAAGACCAATGGAATATGGTTTTGATAGTATAAGGTTTGAACTTCCTACCTATAAAATAGTATATGAAGAAGGACATTATAGTAAATCTGAAAAAGAAATGTTTAAAAAAATATTAGAAAAAGGTGCTCCATATTTTTATGAATGGGCTAGAGAAGGAGGAATAAAAATTGCCTAGTTTATTTGAAATAATGCGGTTATAAAATATTTTTCTGTTCTGACGAATTTAGGGAACCTGTGCATGTTCATATATCTAAGGGCAAGCCATCATCTAATTCAACGAAAATCTGGCTTACTAAAGCTGGTGGTTGCATATTAGGACACAATAAAAGTAGGATACCGGAAAAAGATTTAAAATATCTAAAGGGAATAATTACTTCAAATTATTTTTTTATATTAGATCAATGGAAACAGCATAGTATAAATAAAGATATTAAATTTTATTGTTAACATAATTAATAAAAGAAAAAAAGATGAACAAGTTAGTTTGTTCATCTTTTAAAAATGCGCTTTATTATATAAAAGAAATGTAAAAAGATAATTATGCAAAATATATAATCAACCCACCAATTATACAAACTATAAAACCTAAAATTTTCAATCCAGCAGACCCTTCATTTTGGTCACCAAAACCGAAAAATTTTTTAGTTATAATACGTGCATCATAAATTAAAATAACTCCAACAAGAATTAAAACTAAAGAAATAAGCACTAAAATAATATGTAACATTAACATCAACATCCTTTTCTATATTACTAATATATTAAACAGAATAATAAAAAATGTCAATAACAAAAGGCAAAAAAGTTGCATTTATAACAAAAAAAATATATAATAACAAAGCTAAAGAAAAAAATGTTGCAAAATGTAATATATGTTTAAAAATGTAGTAAATAAGTAATAAATATGAGAGGAGAAAAATAAAAAATGTATAAAATGGTCGCAATAGATTTAGACGGAACACTACTTAATAGTTATGGAGTAGTAACAGAAAACACAAAAAAAGTTATAAAAAAAGTTATAGAAAAAGGAACAGAAATAATACTAGCATCAGGAAGACCAATGGATTCAATAAATTCCATCTCAACAGAAATAGGAGCAAACAAATACTTCATAGCAGGAAATGGAGCAATAATATATGACATGCAAAAAAATCAAACAATATATGAAAAATATATGACAAAAGAAAAAGTACTAGAAATAATAAAACTTTGTGAAGAAAATAGTATTTCGTACAATATCTATACAGAAACAACAATACTTGCAAAAGCTTTAAAATACAATGTACTTTATTACTACAAAGAAAACTTAAAAAAAGAAGAAAGCAAAAAAACAAACATAAAAATTGTGGACAATTTAGAAGAATATATAAAAAATTCACAAGGCGAAAAATTTGTAAAAATAACAATATGTGATAATAATAAACATATATTTCAATCAATAATAAAAAAATTAAGAAAAATTAATAATATAGAAGTGCTAGATGTACTTCATATGTCAAGAAAAATAATAAAGCAAGGAACAGAAGATGTGCCTATAGAGTATTTTTACACAGAAATATCACTTAAAAATGTAAATAAATGGGAAGCAATAAAAGTAATAGCAGAAAAAATGAATATAAATAAAGAAGAAATTATAGCAATAGGTGACAATATTAATGATAAAGAAATGATTGAAAATGCCGGACTTGGTATAGTAATGCAAGGAAGCACACCAGTAGTTGCAGATATTGCAGATTATATAACAGACACAAACAATAATGATGGTGTAGCAAAAGCTTTAGAAAAATTTTGTTGTTAATAGTGATCGGGTTAAAGCTAGCCTAAAATGGTTAACTATGACCTGGTCAGAATTAACCATTTTACTTAAGTTAGTTGCAAATATTACAGAAATATTACAAAACTATGTTTTTTTTATTACACAAAACAAATTTATTGATTTTATATCCCAATTGAGTTAAAATAAAATAAAGATATTTTGTAACAATATCTAGAATAAAGGAGGAATTTGTAATGGCTGTAAATCCAATGCAAAGAAAAGCAAGAAATTCATTTTTATTAGGAATGTTAGTTATGCTAGTAATAGCAGCTATAATAATAGCATTTCTAGTTATACAATTAAAAAATTATATGGACAAAGAGAATGCTGAAAAGCAGGCAAGTGTTAATATTGCTGTTTTAAACCAAAGTGTTAAATCAGGGCAAATAATCACAGCAGATATGTTAACTCAAAAAACAGTAAATAGAAACTTAATACCAAGTGATGCAATAGGAGATGTAGCAACACTTTCTAACTATAACTTAGAAGATAAAGAAGGAAATGCAGTAACTTCAAGTTATGATTCAGATAATGAAGAAACAAGGTATTATATTACAATAGATGGTACAGAATATGAGTTATTCCAAGAAGAAAATACTCTAAATTATTATATAAATGTAAGAAATGAAAAACAATATCTAGAATTAAACTCAGTACCAGTTGTTGCAAAAGTAACTATGCAAGCAAACACAGTACTTACAAGAGAATTAGTTACAAGTGGTGACAACACAACATCAAATGATGTAAGAAGAGAAGAATATAATATGATAGTATTACCTTCACAACTTGAAACTGGAGATTATATAGATATAAGGCTTGTATTACCTTCAGGTCTAAATTACATAGTAGTATCTAAAAAGGAAGTAACAATTCCAGAAGTTTCAGGAATACCATCAGAAAATACAATATGGGTTAATCTAACAGAAGGAGAAATCTCATTAATGAGTAATGCTATAGTTGAAGCATACAGAATGGATGGTGCAAAATTATATGCAAATATTTATACAGAACCTGGAATGCAAGATGCTGCAATACCAACATATACACCAAGTTCAGCGGTTGCAGAATTAATTAGAGCAAATCCAAATATTATAGAAACAGCAAGACAAGAATTAGAAAGCAGGTATAATGCAGGTCAAAGATTAAATGTAATAGACCCAGCAGTTAATGCAAATGGTCAAACAGGAGATACTAACGTAAAATCTAATGTTGAAGAAGAAATAACAACAACAAAAGAAAATAGAAAAGACTATTTAGACAGTTTAGCATCAACAACTAATTCAACAACAAATTAAAAGTAAGGAAGGATGAATATGGAGAAAGTAGGATTTATAGGTGCATTTGATAAAACAGATTTAATATTAAATATTGCAAAAATATTAACAACGATGGGCAAAAAAGTCCTAATGATTGATAGTACAATAACCCAAAAAGCAAAATATGTTGTACCTGTTATAAATCCTACAGCTTCATATATTACAAACTTCGAAGATATAGATGTAGCAGTAGGATTTAAAAACATAGAAGAAATAAAAAGATATTTAGGGGATACATCAGAAGAATTTGC
Organism: uncultured Clostridia bacterium; assembly: GCA_944386775.1. Taxonomy (GTDB): domain Bacteria; phylum Bacillota; class Clostridia; order TANB77; family CAG-508; genus CAG-269. The sequence goes on along the minus strand of CALXCJ010000062.1, from coordinate 3,749 downwards.
ATATGATATAGCACTTATAGATATTGATAGTGTAGAAGGGTTAAAAGAATTTGAAATATCAAAAGCAGATAAAAAATATTTTGTAACATCATTTGACTTATATTCTTTAAAAAAAGGACTAGAAATATTAAGCGAACTAAAAGAACCTATAACACTAACAAAAGTATTATACGCAAAAGAAGCCTTAAAAGAGGATGATGATTATTTAAACTTTTTATCATTAGATTACAAAGTAAATTGGGACAAAGATTTAATATATTTTCCAATAGAAAATGGAGACTTATTAGTACTATTTGAAAACCAAAGAGTATCAAAAATTAAGTTTAAAAAATTAAGTATTCAGTATAAAGAAAGTTTGGCATATATAGTACTTGGAATAGTAAATACAAGTGAATCTAATGTAAGGAGAGCAATAAAAACTATTGAAAGAGGAGTGTAAGAATGGCAATAATAACTTTTATAAATAACAAAAAAGAAGAAACCGGAAAAACATTGTCTTTAGCTGCAATAGTTACATATATGTCAATAGAACACAACTCAAAAAACCTAATAATTTCAACAACAAATAAAGAAGACAGATTAAAAAGATGTTTTTGGGAAGAAAAAAAGAAGTCAAAATTTAATTTTGGAATATTTGGACCTAATACAACAAACATATTAGAACAGGAAAATGGAATAGTAGGACTTGCTAAAATGGTAAAAAGTAATAAAATATCTCCAAACATTATTACGAATTATACAAAGATAGTATTTAAAGATAGATTAGAAGTTTTATTAGGTTCAGAACAAAGAGGCAGAATAGAAGTAGAAGAAACATATCCTGATATAATTTCAATTGCAAACCAATATTATGATAAAGTATTTATAGACTTAGATGATAATATAGATAAAAAAGTTCAAGATGCAATAATAAAAAAATCAGATGTTATAGTAGTAAATTTAAATCAAAGATTAACAAGCATAGACAAAATAAAAGAAGAAAAAAATCAAAATGAAATTTTAAAATCACCAAGAACATTGTTACTTATAGGAAGATTTGACAAATTTTCAAAATATAACATAAAAAATATAACAAGATATTTAGGTGAAAAAAATCAAATATTAACAATACCATATAACACTTTATTTTTTGAAGCAGCAGAAGAGGCAAAAGTGCCAGATTTATTTTTGAAATTTAAAAAATCTATTGATCCAGAAGACAGAAATGCGTTTTTTATAAGTGAAATAAAAAGAGCATCTGAAAATATAATTTATAGACTACAAATGGTACAAGCAAGCCTATAGAAAGGAGAATTAAGAATGACTATAACAAATATATTATTAACTTTAATAGTCGTAGTCGTAGCAATTTTAGCAGTTTTTTATTATATAAAAAAGAAAAAAAATGAAGAAGTAGAAAAAACTGTTAATATAGATGACAAAACTTATACTCTTGATATGATGAAGGAATTTGTTAAAAGAAGACTTGATGAAATTACAAAAGTAAACTTATATGATATAGGTTTGTCAGAAGAAGAATTAAAAAGAAGAAAAAATAAGAAATATGAACTTAAAAAAGCTTTAAAAGGTTGTACATATGGAGATGTTAATGATAAAAAATATGTTCAAGAACTTATTTATGATTTGCTTGCAAATGAATATGGAGTAGATGAAACAAATATCTCTAAAGCAATACCTTTTGATGTACCATCACTTCTTACAGCACAAGATAAATTTGATATATTATTATATGCATATAAAAAAGATTTTGGATATGAAGCATTAACAGAATTAATTAAAAAATATGATTTGGCAGAACTTAAATATGTAGAAGGAGAGTCAAAACCTTCATATGTTATAACATCAAAAGAAATAGAAGATATATATGAAAACGAAAAAATAGAATTAAACTTTCCAGACAAGCTATCAGTAGTAGTGCAAAGAATATATCAACATTATAAAGGTTATAGTACAATAGATGAAATAAGAGATATGAACATAGATGGTGTTTCTGGCGGTGTTTCAGGTTTACCTGAAAGCTTTTTAAGCCAAGTTGCACAAACAGCATCTGGAGATTATTTAAATCAAGTTGCAGAACATAAAGTACCAAGAGCATGTGATAGTATTTGGATATTTTTCCAAGGTAAATCAATTCGTTTGGCATTTTTATCATTTGGTACAGAAGCAGAACTAAAAAGAGTATGTCAAAATATATATAAATATAATAATCCGGGACAATTATCAGATACAAATGGTTATAAAATCAATGAAATGAAAGATGGTTCACGTGTTGTTGTAGTAAGACCAAGCTTTTCTGAAACATGGGCATTTTTCGTAAGAAAATTTGACGTAAAACGTGCAACACTAGAACAACTAGTAAGAGACCCAGGAAAAGAAGAAGCAATAGAATTATTAAAATATTTAGTAAAAGGAGCAAGAATTACTGCAATTACTGGTGAGCAAGGTTCTGGTAAAACAACATTACTTATGGGTATGATTGAAAACATATATGAAACAATGAACATAAGGGTTCAAGAAACCGCATTCGAGCTTCACTTAAGAAAAATATATCCAACAAGAAATATACTTACATTCCGTGAAACAGATACAATTTCAGGACAAGAGGGACTTGACGTTCAAAAGAAAACAGATGGTTCTGTAAACATCATAGGTGAGGTTGCAACAGACCCAGTTGCATCTTGGATGATACAAGCAGCCCAAGTTGCATCTAAATTTACATTATTTACACACCACGCAAAAACATTTCCAAACTTAGTTACAGCTCTTCGTAACTCAATGTTAAGAACAGGTGTATTCACAGATGAAAAAACAGCAGAAGAGCAAGTTGTACAAGTATTAAACTTTGATGTACATCAAGTTAAAGACTTTAGGGGAAAAAGGTATATAGAAAGAATTACAGAATGTATACCAGTAGAAAACAAAAACGAATATACATTTGATCATAGAAAAGAAAAAACTCTAGAGGGAAAATTTGATAAATTTTTTGATAATGCAACACATTACTTTACAAAATCAACAGATAAAGAATTATATACATACAGAAATATATTAGAATATATTGACGGAAAATATGTAATTACAAACCCAATAACAGAAGAAAACATAAAAGAAATGAGAAGTAATATGGATGATGTTGACGCAGAAAATTTTGATAAATTTATAGAAAAACATTGGGGAAAACAAAGAGAAGTAGTTACAGTGTCAAGCGAGCCAGTAGAAAATGTAAAAAAAAGAGGAAGAAAACCTAAAAATATATAGACCAGTTGGAGGTGAAAACAGGTGTCAAATGAAACAATATACTTAATAATGGGTATTGCAGGAGGAGCTTTTGTATTAATAATACTTGCATACTATATAATCAGAAAGAAAATGCAAAAATCAGAATATAAACAGATTCAAAAATTGCAAAGAGGAACAAAACAAAAAAGCTTTTCAATGGAGGTAATATACCAAAAATTATATGTAAAATATATAAGAATACCATTTTTAAAGCGATATATTCTAAAATTAAGAAGACGTTTGGAAATTATAAATATAGATGATGAGTATAATACAAGAAAAGATGCCTCTAAAATTTTAACAAAGACACTTGCAATATTAATTCCAATAATTTTAGTAAGTATACTAATTACACGTTCAAATACTTTACTTATGTTTATTGTTTTAATATTTGAATTATTTATGATAGATACATTTATAGATAGTTCAGTAGATAAAATAGATGACAACTTACTAAAACAACAAGTAGA
>CALXCJ010000061.1 GCA_944386775.1 uncultured Clostridia bacterium | reverse complement strand
TATAAAAAGGGCAAAAAAATAAAAGGCTGAAATTTTAATCAGCCTCAAGAGTGCGAGCTCTGCTCGCTTTGTTCATTTTTCATTTTATAATTGCTTACTTATATAAAATTTCTAATTAAATTTATTTTTTATTAGTGTAATAATGTAATAGTGTAATTTGTTTATACTGGTAATACTTTGATTAAAAAGAAAATGTAACCTGTCCTGTAATTAAATTTATTGCTTTACATAGACTCTTTTAGTTTTTCCGTTAATGTTCTTTGGTACAGAATAGTAGCCATAATCTTTTAGTCTGCTTGTAAAGTTGCCTAAACCAAGTGGCATTTTTCCAATATCTGCACAATGCAATACATATTGCTTATGAACATCACTTGTAATTCTACCGTCTATTATTGGATCTTCTTCTAAAAAACTCTGGACTGTGTCTGTATCTAACATATACTCGTCTATTTTCTCTTGTAAATATTTATTTTTACTCATTTTATATCCATTTGCTTTTATACTCTTAATACCTTTTAATGCAAGATTTAAGATATAACTTTTTGCATTTGGTGTGCTTAATAATTTATCTAAATTTTCGATTTTTTCTTCAATAACAAAATCAAAAGGAATTATCATAAGTCTTCTAAAAAAGCCTTTTGATTTGTCTTTAAACTCTGGCATTTTATTTGCTGATAATATAAGAGTAGCGGTATTTTGTACTTTAACTGGCTGAGAATATATTGGTCTTACTGTAATTGTGTTTCCACTTGCTAAACTCTTATAACCTTTACATTTATCAATAAAGACATCATCAGTTTCATCAGAGCAATTTGAAAGTTTACCATTTAAAGTAGCAACACTTGTACCGTCATTAAATGCGTCCAAACCTAAATTTTGTCCTAAATCTCCAACAAAGTTGTTAATCATTTCTAAAAAGGTACTTTTACCATTGTTACCAGTACCAGATAGGAAGAATACATGCGCTGGAAATTTATTTGTAAGCAATATATGTCCTAGCAGTTCTTCTAATGTTAGTCGTAGTTCTTTACGATTACAAGTAATGTCATTTAAAAATTTGTCTACATTTTCGTCATAAGCATTAGGGTTGTATTCTATATCTAAATAAAATGGAGTAAATGGTGGCTTGTCTATACTCACAAATTCGCCATCTACTATTGTACCATTTTTTAGTAATATCGGCATTTCTTTCAAACTTGTGTTAATTTCGTCAGATAATTTTGTTAATTGATATAAAAGTTCGGTGTCTTGTGCTTTTTTTAGTTTTAAAAATTGTGTTATTCTTTTTACAAGCAATTTATTATCACTTATATATCTATTGCCTTCAAAAAAGTACAAATCTGTATTGTACATTTTGACATCTAACTTTTGAATTACCCATTGAGCAAAAGATATTATATCTATATCACTTTTGGAATGCCCATTTGTGTCAAAATATGATTTAGTACTTTCAATAATGCTATATAATTCGTTAGTATCTAATGGTTCGCCAAATACTACTTTATTTATTGTTTCGGCAATTTCTGCTAAATCTATATTAGGGTATAGTGATTGAACACTACACAAATGTCTAAAAAGTGAGTCATTTCTTCCGTCGTGTTCAATCATACCACTTAAATTATTTTCTCTTTTTGGCAATGGATAAAGCAAAGGGGGTAATTCAGCCAAATTCTCAAATGAAAATTCTCTATTCGTTTCTCTGATTTTTCCATTAAGTTTGATAACTGCATATTGAGTTTTTCCAGTCTTATAATCTACTTGAAAGCCACCAACAGTTATTGTATCTATCATACTTTTTTTAAGTTTTAAATTATGAGGTTTTGCATAATAGAAATGTACACCTTTTGTTGTTATAACTTTCAATGTAGGATATGTAGTTTCAATATATTCAATGATTTTGTTTTCGTCTTTATTATCTCCGTCAAAATCAATAAGCACTACATTTTCATTAAGCATTACTCCGGCATTTTCTAAATTTTCAAAAGAGCTATATTTCCTTTTATAGTTTTCTCTTACTGGGCTTTTATCTGCCTTTAATTCAATATAGTCCATTTTTCATAACCTCCTAAATAATATTATTTGTGTTGTTTTCAATACCAGACAATTTTTCTACAATGTTTGATAAATCTTCTTCAATGTAAGATAAATTGCTTGAAATCGAAGATAAAATCTCTAAAAGTTCTACTTCTATTGTTTTTTGTTCATTTTTCATTTTCCATTTCGTCCTTTCTTTTATATTAGGAGAGGAAACTTTTACATTTCCTCATTTTCTTCATTATTTACTGTTTTCTCAGATTTGTTTTCTTCTTCTAATTCTTTTATAATCTCTTCTAAATCTGCAACAATTTTTTCTAGATCTTCTATATATGCTAGCGCATATACCATTAAATCTACAATATATCTATCTTCGTCAAGTCTTACCAAATGATTTGCAATTAGTATTCCTTGTTTAAAATCAAACATATTGTAAGAGTTTTTGCACTTTTCTTTTAATCTTCTGTTATAACCAGACGAAAAGAATTCGTCTAATTTTTCTTTTGAGATGTTGCTATATTTAGCATCTCTCATAAAATGAGTGATTTTTAAGTTTCTCATTTTTGTTCACCTCCTTTTGCTTTATTTTCTAATTTTATTTTGCAAATGGTATCGTCAATAAATGGGATCCATTTGTTATTACAATTCTTTTGTATATTTTGGGAGACATCATCTTTGGTATTTAAAATAGTATCTTCGTTTAGTATTTTCTCATATTCTTTTGGGTTCTTTTGAATACTATTTTGAATGTCTTGTAAAGAGATATAAGACGCAATTTGCTTTATTTGCGAAGTACTTAATTTTAAATCTAATTGCATTTGATAAACTCCTTTCCTTAATTTTTGTTGAAACTGTTTACTTTTGATATCTAATGTGATAAAATATATTCGTGAAATAAAAAGTAAAAGTTTCATTATTGTATAAACATACTACCATAAATAATAAAGTTTTTGTAAATATTTCATAATATTTTTAAAAAATGAAATAATTTAATTAAATTTCACAAATGTAATAAAAGGAGAGATTAACAATGAAAAGTAAAGAAAAGAAAGAACGAAGCAAAAGAGTAATATACCAAGTTGATACTGCAATAATTGAGGAAAATATAGAAAAACTAACAGGTGGAATAAAAGAAAATTTAGAAAGATACGAATTTGCTATACGATTAAATGAATTGTTAGTAGAAAAAGGAATAGACCAAGAAGAATTTGCTAAAAAAATAAATATTTCAACTGGCTCAGTATTCAATTATAGAAACGGAATAAGAGAGCCTAGTTTAACAACATTAGTAAAAATGGCTAATGAGTTAGGTGTAAGTGTTGATTATCTTGCAGGAAAAAGTGATTGCCCTGATTATAAACTTGAAAAAATTAATGAAAAAACAGGACTATCGGAAAAAGCAATAAAAACATTGTATAAACTACAACATAACTATGAATTGTTTGACAATGATATTAAAATTGATTTTACAGAAGAAAGAAAAATAAGTAGAAATTATAAGCAACAAATAGACATATTAAATCTAATTTTAGAGAACGATGTTAATCTATTTGGACTGTTAGAGAATATTAGAAGATACAAACAGTTATATAAAAAGGTAGAAAATGCAAAAAATGTAGAAAGAAAAGATAAAAATACGGTAATAGAAATATTTACTAAGGAAAACGAATTAAAACATTGTAAATATGATGTGTTTGAACAGATGTCTTATATTATGGAACAAATAGTAAAAAAAGGAGGAAAATAAAAATTGAATGTAGTAATATATGCAAGATACAGTTCACATAACCAAACAGAACAGTCAATTGAGGGACAATTAAAAGTTTGCTATGAATATGCAAAGCAACATAATCTTACAGTAGTAAATGAATATATTGATAGGGCAATGACTGGTACAAATGATAATCGTGAGCAATTCCAAAAAATGATAGAAGATAGTGATAAAAAACGATTTCAAGGTGTACTAGTTTATCAATTAGATAGATTCGGAAGAGGAGATATTAAAGATGCTATTAACGAAAACAAGTTAAATGAAAACGGCGTAACAGTAATTTCTGCTAAGGAAAATTTTACAGATGACCCAAGTGGAAACCTTTTAAAAGGTGTAATAAGAAGTGTAAACAAATATTATTCTGATGAACTATCTGTAAAAGTGAGAAGAGGTATGGATATAAATGGGGATAAGCATTTCTATAATGGTGGTAATGTTCCGTTAGGATTAAAACTAGAAATTGTAGAAGAACAAAATGGACCATTTAACAAAAAGATATACAAGAAAAAATTTGTAATAGACGAGGAAACAGCACCAATAGTGCATAAGATATTTGAAATGTATGTAAATGACAATACAATGGCTGATATTATTAGATACTTAAATAAAAAAGGAATTAAAACTTCACAAGGTAACGAATTTAACAAAAACAGTATAAGGACAATAATTTTAAATAAGAAATATATAGGGATATACTCATATAAGGGAAAAGAAACCAAAGGAGTTATCCCTAATATTGTTGAAGAAGAATTATTTTATAAAGCTCAAAACAAACTATTGAATAACAAAAAAGCACCAGCAAGAAAAAGAGCAAAAACACAATATTTGCTAACTACAAAACTATTTTGTGGAAATTGTAAAGAAATGATGGTTGGTGTTAGTGGAACTTCTAGAAATGGAAAATTACATTGTTATTACAGTTGTAAAGGTAATTGGCAGAAGAAATGCGCCAGAAAGAATATCGGCAAGGATTACATTGAGGATTTAGTCATAGACCTAGCGAGAGAGATTCTTACTGATGAAAATATAAATATAATTGCAAAAGAAATTGTAGAATACTCTAAAAAACAAAAGAGTAAATCTAACTTAAAAGCATTGCAAAAACAACTAAAATTAAAGGAAAAAGAAAGGGCTAATTTGCTTGATAGTTTGAAAAAATGTAAAGTAGACATTGTAAAGCAAACAATATTTGAAGAAATACAAAAAGAGGAAGAAGAAAGAATTGAAATACAAAAGCAAATAATGGAGGAAGAACAAGCATATATTCAAATGACTATACCACAAATAAAGGCTTTCTTAAAGTTGATAAGAAATGGAAGCGAAAACGACATCAGGTATAGACAAATGTTAGTTGATGTGTTAATATATAGAATATACATATATGATAGTGATTTGACTATCATGTTTAATGTAGGAAACAAAGAAACTAGGGCAAAATTACCAGATATTGAAGAAATTGAGTGTTCATTTAATGGTAATGATGCCCAGCCAATTAAGCATTATACGAACAAAATGTGTCAAAATATAGATAGTGATGCTAAGCAAATCAAGTGTTATGCGAACGCAAAATCTTCAAATTTTAGATAATAATTCCTAGCCAAAAGCTACATTATCTTAACACAAAAGGTTTATGTTGCTTAAAAAATATTAAGCTTAAAATAGCATATTTGCTATTTTTTCATTTATATGGAAAAAATTTAATAAAATGTGATATTATAGATGTATAAAATAATTTATGTATATATTTAAAATGAATCCAGAAAGGAAGGAATTTTAATATGAATTACCCACAAAATTTAAAACTAGGAGATACAATAGGAATATGTGCTCCATCTGGAGGAATAGTAGAACCAGAAAAAATAGAAAGACTAGAAATGGCAATAAATAATTTAAAGAAAATGGGATACAAAGTAATAGAAACAAAAAATGTAAGAACAGAAACTAAAGGAAGAAGTGCAAATGGAAAGCAAAGAGCAAAAGAATTCATGGAATTACTAGAAAATGATGATGTAAAACTAATAATATTTGCAACAGGTGGAGACTTTTTATTTGAAATGCTAGATTATCTAGATTTTGAGACCTTAAAAAAAATCAAACCAACCTGGATTCAAGGTTACTCAGATATAACAACAATAGGCTTTTTATTTACAACTATTCTAGAAATTCCAAACATGTATTGTCAAACTATTAAAGATTATGCAGAAAATCCATTAGGAAGAAATCTAATAGATGCATTAAAAATAGAATCAGGAGAAAAAGTAATACAAAAATCATTTGAAAAATGTGAAAAAGCAAGTGAAGTTTTTAAAAATCAAGAACCAACCCTAACAGAAAAAGTATATTGGAATAATATTACTAAAGAAAAAAGAATTGAAATGCAAGGAAGAACAATAGGAGGGTGTTTAGATTCATTAAAAATATTTTTTGGTACAAAATACGATAATATATCAAATTATGTAGAAAAATATAAAAATGATGGAATAATATGGTTCTTGGAATGTTTTGAAATGTCAACTCCAGAAGTATATAGAATTCTTTGGCAAATGAAAAATGCAGGTTACTTTAAAAACTGTAAAGGAATTATTTTTGGAAGACCACTATTTATTAGGAATGATTATGATATAACATTTAACGAAGCGGTACACCAAGCACTAAAAGATACAAATATACCAATAATATGTGATGCAGATATAGGGCACGTATCGCCTCAACTTGCAATTGTTAATGGAGGAATACTAAAAATTACATCTGAAAATGGAAAAGGAATTGTAGAAACATTTTTGAAATAAAAAAAACTTATAAGAAAAAATTAGGAGGAAAAAGTACAAAATGGACAAGCAAAAGGAAGAGCAAAAGCAAAAAAAAGAGCAAGAACAAGAGCAAAAGCAAGAGCAAGCAAATAAACCTATAGGAATATTTGATTCAGGAATTGGAGGAGTAACAGTTTTAAAAGAAATATTAAAAGAATTGCCATACGAAAAATATATTTATTACAGTGATTCAAAAAATATTCCATATGGAGATAAAACTCAAGAACAAATACAAAACATATGCTCTAAAATTGTACAGTATTTTTTACAAAGAAACTGTAAAGCAATAGTAATAGCTTGTAACACAGCAAGTGCAAATGCTGTAGAATTTTTAAGAAAAAAATATACAAAAATTCCAATAATTGCAATAGAACCAGCATATAAAATGGTATATGATAATTCATATAATGAAGAAACTCTAATAATGGCAACAAAAGGCACAATAGAAAGTGAAAGGTTTAACTTATTACTAGAAAAATATAATAATCACAAAACATATATTAAAGAATGTGTAGGACTTGCAGACAAAATAGAAGAAGGAAATGAAAAGGAAATAAAAAAACTTTTAACAGAAGAAATAGGTGAATATAAAGGGAAAGTAAAAAATGTAGTATTAGGCTGTACACATTATCCATTAATACAAGACAAAATAGAAGAAATAATCGGCGATGTTAAATTTTTTAATGGAGCCAAAGGAGTTGCGGTCCATTTAAAAGAAGTACTTAAAAATAATAATATGCAAAGTGATGAGAAAAATCAAAGTATTGAATTTATAGATAGTTCGAAAAATGAACAAAAGAAAAAAAGATTTTTCTACTTTCTTGAATGTGGAAATATTTAAAAAAGGACTTTTAAATTTCTAAAATCAAATAAAATAAGACAAAAAAATATAACGAATAAATAAGATGAAATAAAATAAAATAAAATGAAATAAGATAAAATAAAATTTTCTTTCTTTGTTTGAATAAATTTTATTTAAAATGGTTAAAATTAAAATAGCAAACAAAGAAAGGAAGAAAAAGTATGGAAGAAATAGTAAAAAATATGAATGTATTTTTATCAGACTTAGCAGTTTTTTATAGAAAATTGCAAAATTATCATTGGAACATAACAGGAGAAAACTTTTTTGAAATACACGAAAAGTTAGAAGAATATTATAACGAAATAAATGAACAAATAGACGAAATAGCAGAACATATACTAATACTTGGCTATGAACCACTAGGCACAATGGAAGACTATATGGCAAACACAACAATAGCAGAAGCAAAAAATGAAAAAGTAAAAAGTGATGTAGTATTTGAAAATTTAATAGAAGATTATACAATATTATTACAAGAAGCTATGAAAATAAAAAAGATGGCAGATGAAAAAAATAATTATTCAACATCAAGTTTAATAGATGAATATATTAATGATTATTCTAAAAAAATGTGGATGCTTAATGCTTGTGTGAAATAGGAAAAGTAAAAAGATACTCTATTGATTATTGAACCAAAAATGGATTGGTTTTAGGTGTAATGATTAAAGAGTATCTTTTAATGTTGTCTTTAATGTTTTTTGATTAAAGGAATTTGGAAAAAATTAATAAGAAAAAATTTTTAAAAAATAGTGGGAAATAAACTGAAAATAATAGAATATAAAGGGATAGGGAGAAAAAGTAGTGTAATTAAGTATAAAAATTAATTAATTGGAAAACTTAAGAGTAATATAGCATTATCAATAGAATAAGTCAATATATAAAAAATGATTTTGAAAGAAAATTTGCTAAAAAATTACATACTAAAAACTAATAAAAATACTCATATATCAATGTTTTTTACAAATTTAAATTATTAATTAATTTTTATACTTAATTATAAAAACATAGTAAACATCACCAACAAAATATTACTTAAAATGATAAAAACTAATGGACAAAAAGTAAAGGATGTGATATTTTAATTATAGGAAAGAAAAAAAATAAAACAAAAAGTTTAAAAATCGGAGGTTAAAACAAATGGTAAATAAAGAAGAGAATCAAAAGAAAAAACAAAAAGGAATAACACTAGTAGCATTGGTTATAACAATTGCACTAAATAGCTCGTACCTCGCAATGGACCAAATGAATAAAATTGAAAAAATATAAAACCTCAGGTATAATATAATTATGTAACTT
>CALXCJ010000060.1 GCA_944386775.1 uncultured Clostridia bacterium | reverse complement strand
TTCATCAAAAAAACTGATAGAATTCTATCAATTTTATTTTGAATTTTTCTATCAGTTTTATTTTAACATTTACATATAGTTAAATAAAAAGACAGAAGCAAAATATTTTAGTTTTTTACTAAGTATTTTGCTTTTTAGTTGAAAGGCTGCACTCCATCACAAAATCCATTCATATAATACTTCTCATTCCAATAACAAATATAATCCATAAAAAACTTAATCCCCAAAAATCACCTTTTCCTCCCAATATACCTAATAACCCCATGAAAATGAGGCCTGCCATGTGACAAATCCAACCCAAACTCATCAGAAACAAAAACAGTAGAAAAATCAGAAAAAAGCTTAAGCACCTCCGCCTTAGAAAAATAGCTATAATAAGTATCATCCAATTCCCTATAAAAAATACCATTATCCAACTTACAAAAATCCCCACTATTCTCCTTAAACATAAAGCCCGGGTCATCAACCGAAAACACCGAAATATAAACCAACCCATTCTGAACCAAACCAGCCTTAATATTTTGAACAATCGCACAAACATCATCCTTATGCAAAAAATGCAAAACAGAATTAGACATAATCAAATCAAAATGATTCTTCTCAATCTGATAATTCCTAATATCACAATTAACAAAATCAATACTAGAACAATACCTTTTACATATCTCCAAAGCCTTTTCAGAAACATCCACTCCAGTCACACTATACCCGTTATTTGCCAAAAAAACAGAATTCTTCCCCTCACCAATACCCAAATCAAGCACCTTTTTTCCACTTAAAAGACTAATATACCTCTTAAGATAAAAATCCAATTTAGGATTCCCCCATATAGGTGTGCCAGACACATATTTATCATCATAATTAATAGGATTACCAACCATAAAAACCATTCCTCCCTAAATAAAAAAATTTAAATAGAACTAATTAACAACATTATAAAATAAAAATCAAAATTTTTAAACAAAAATTAAAAAAACTATTTACAAATAAAAAAAATATGATATAATAAACCAAAATTACATAAATAAAAAAATGTAAACAAAACAAAATTAAAAAGTCCAAAACACAATCAAAAAGCAAACTTTAAAAATTAAAAAAGCATAATCAAAAGAAGAAATGAAACTTAAAAATCAATAAAAAATAATCAAAATAAAAAACAAAACTTAAAATCAATAAAAAAAACAATCCAAAGAACAAGTAAAATTTTAGAAATCAAAAAACAATCAAAATAAAAAACAAGACTTAAAAATTAATCAAATAAAAAACTAATTCAATTCAAAATTTTAACAAATCCAAAAACCTTAAAAAATCAAAAAAACTAAAAAATTCCACAAAAATTAAAAAATCTCAAAAAAATTTAAAACCTCAACAAAACAAAATCTAAAAATCCCACCAAAGCAAAAAATTAATTAAAAGCAAAAACAAAAAAACAACCCAAAAATCGAAAGGAGAAAAATGTTATCAATCATAAAAAGCATAGCACTAGAAGGCCTAGACGGTTACCTAGTATCAATACAAGTAGACATATCAAAAGGAATGCCACACTTTGAAATAGTAGGCCTTCCAGATGTAAGTGTAAAAGAATCCAAAGAAAGAGTCAAAACAGCAATAAAAAACATAGGAGTAGAACTACTAAGCAGAAAAATAATAATAAACCTAGCACCAGCAAACAAAAGAAAAGAAGGCTCAAGCTTCGACCTCCCAATAGCAGTAGGAATCCTAAACGCAATCCAAATAATCTCAGGCGACAAAGCCCAAAAAATACTTGAAGAATCCATCTTTGTCGGAGAACTATCATTAAACGGAAACATAGAAAAAATAAATGGAATCCTACCAATATGCATAGAAGCCAAAAAGCTAGGAATAAAAAGAATAATCCTACCATCAAAAAACGCAAAAGAAGCATCAATCATAAAAGGAATAGAAATAATATCAGTACAAAACCTAGAAGAACTAATATACTACTTAAACAGTGAAATAGAATTAATGCCAGAAAAAAATCTAAAATATGAAAAAGAGCAAGATCTCAAATACAATCTAGACTTCGCAGATGTAAAAGGACAAGAAAACGTAAAAAGAGCGCTAGAAATCTCTGCAGCAGGAGGGCATAACTGCATATTAATAGGAAGCCCAGGCACAGGAAAAACAATGCTAGCCAAAAGACTCCCAACCATACTACCAGACATGACAATAGAAGAAACACTAGAAGTAAGCAAAATATACAGCATAGTAGGACTAACATCACAAGAAAAACCATTAATAATAGAAAGACCATTCAGAAGCCCACACCACACAGTAACCATGGCCTCATTAATTGGAGGAGGCAAAAACCCAAAGCCAGGAGAAATAAGTCTCGCACACCTAGGCATACTATTTTTAGACGAACTAACAGAATTTAAAAAAGACACACTAGAACTCCTAAGAGGACCATTAGAAGATAAAAACGTAAGAATAAGTAGAGTAAATGCCTCAATAACATACCCATGCAACTTTATGTTTATATCAAGTATGAACCCATGTCCTTGTGGATACTATGGCTCAAACGAAAAACAATGTACTTGTAGCCAAGAACAAATAAAAAAATATCTAAGCAAAATAAGTGGACCACTCTTAGACAGAATAGACATACACATAGAAGTTGCAAATATAAAATATAAAGAACTAGAAAGCAAAGGAAAAGAAGAAAAATCTCAGAAAATAAAAGAAAGAGTAAATAAAGCAAGGAAAATTCAAGAAATGAGATATAAAAACGAAAATATATACTCAAACGCCGAACTAACTCCAAATTTGACAGAAAAATACTGCAAAATCAACCAAACAAGCAAACTACTATTAGAACAAGCTTTTAACAAACTAGGACTAACAGCAAGGGCATATGGAAGAATCCTAAAGGTAGCAAGAACGATCGCAGACTTAGAAGAACAGCAAGAAATAAAAGAAAGCCACATAGCAGAAGCAATTCAATACAGAAGCTTAGATAGAAAATACTGGAATAGATAAAAGTTAAAAAATTGTCCAAACCGAAAAATAAACACCAAAGAAAAAAAGCTAAAAAAGGAATACGATACAATAAAAAACTTAAAAGCTAAAGAACAAAAAGAATACAATAAAAACTTAAAAGCAAAAAAAACAAAAACGATACAATAAAAAGCTAAAAGCAAAAAATAAAAGCGAAACAATAAAAAATTAAAAGTTAAAAAGAATTACAAAAAAATAAAAAAATTAATAGCAAAAAAAGAAGCAATAAAAAGCAAAAAATATCAAAAAATATAAAAAATAAAAAACAAGGAGTAAAAATGATAAAACAACTAAAATACTCAGATCACGAATTTCCACAAAATCTAAAAAAAATCCCAAATCCACCCAAAACCATCTACTATGAAGGAAACATCAAGCTATTAAACACCCCAATAATATCAATAATCGGTTCCAGAAAATGCACCAAAAGTGGACAAGCAATAACCAAAAAATTCGCAAAAGAATTAGTAGCACAAAGAATAACAATCGCAAGTGGAATGGCAATAGGAATAGATGCACAAGCACACCTAGAAACACTAAAACAAGGTGGAAAAACAATAGCAGTATTACCAAGTGGACTGCTAAACATCTACCCAGAAGAAAACAAAGATTTATACAAAGAAATAATAAAAAAAGATGGACTAGCCATCACAGAATACCCAAACGAAAAACAAGCAGAATCCAAAACATTCCTAGAAAGAAACCGAATAGTAAGTGGAATATCAATAGGAATTCTAATTATTGAAGCAATGCATAGAAGTGGAACAAGTGTGACAGCAAAATATGCTATAGAGCAAGGAAAAAAAGTTTTTGCGATCCCCCATGAAATAAATAATAAAAACGGAAAAGGAACAAATGAACTAATAAGAAAAGGAGCCATACTAATAACCAAAACAAAAGAAATCTTTCAAGAATACGAATTTTTAGAATACAAAGAAAAAGCAAAAAAATTAATAAAGCTAAAAAATTCCAAATTAGAAATATCCGAAAAGAGAAGAATTAAAACATTAAAAAAGAAAAAGTCCCCAAAACAAGAAAATATAAAATACCAAAAACTAAAAAATCAAGAAAATAAAACGAAAAACAAACTAGAAAATCAACAAAACAAAATACATAAAGAACAGGAAAAACAAAAAAATAAAAAGTATAAAAATCAAAAAAATCAAGAACACAAAAAACTAGAAAAGAAACAATGCAATAATGAAGAATACAAAGAAATATATAATCTAATCAACGAAACACCAATAACAATAGATGAAATAAAAGAAAAAACAAACAAAAAAATAAGTGAAATAAATAGCATATTATTCATGCTAGAAATAGAAGACTATATAGAAAAAACTCAAGGAGGGTATAAATGCAAACCAAAATAGAATTAGGAAAATATGGTGAAAACATAGCAGTTCAATACTTAAAACAAAAAAATTACAAAATCATAACCCAAAATTTCAGATGCAAACAAGGAGAAATAGATATAATTGCAGAAGAAAAGAAAAATAAAGAAATAGTTTTTATAGAAGTAAAAACAAGAACAAACTTAAGCTATGGACTAGCATCAGAAGCGGTAAACAATATAAAAATAAACCACATTTATAAAACTGCTGAATATTACATATTTAAAAACAAAATATTGAACAAGTCTATAAGAATAGATGTAATAGAAATATACATAAAAAATCCAAAAGAAACAATAAATATAAACCATATCAAAAACATAATATAACCACAAAATAATAGCAGTAGATTAAAACTAAATACACTGCTATTATTATAAAATAAATAGGTATGAGGATAATAATTAATAATAGTATAACACATTACAAAGGTCGAAATCCATCGAATTTTGTAAGTTCAAATAAAAAAATTGTAAGTTCGGATAAAAAAATTGTAAGTTCAGACAAAAAGTTTGTAAGTTCAGATAAAAAATTCGTATTAATCCAAATTTTAAAACAAAATTCATAAAAAGTAAATTCAAAAAATTCAATAGCAAAATATATCAAAAAATTCACTATAAATATACTAACAAATATACAAAACAAAATGCACCAAAATATAAACTAAAAATACCAAAAATACAAAAAACCAAACCTACAATAAACTATTATAAAACTCCAAAATAGAATTCATAACAGAATCATCCAAACTATACAATCTAGAAACATCTTGCTTCAAATAGAAATTATTAAGAACATCATCAGGAATCTCATCATCATATTCATTACAAAGCAAGTCATATTCATCTTCCAACTCATCAGAATATTCAATTGCATCATAAGACTTAACTACATCATGAGACTTATCAGTATAAAGAACAGTCTTCAATCTTGCTGGGTTTAACATTAAATCAGTATGTGAAAGCAAACTTTTATCCAAACTAATAACATCATCATCAGAACTATGTTCAAGTAAAACAGGAACATCTGGAGCATTATTAATTCCCCTAACACCATCTAAATATGCAGAATCTCCAAATTTAATACGCTCATACATATATGCATAAGGAGAAAGCAAAGTCACAGCATTTCCATATAATTTTTTACCATACTCAATAAGCATCGCAGAAGACCTATAAAAACCAGATAAAGAAACGACACCATCAATATCTGTATCATAATTCAAAACAGCAGTTACTGCATAACCACCTAAGCTATGACCATATAAAAATAATTTATATTGATTAAGTTCTCTATTTGAATGCACAAAATCCAAAGCAGACTTCAAATCCAAAGAAGCTTGTACAAGCCCAACTAAATTTTCACCATCACTTAAACCACAACCTGTATTATCATAAGCAAGAGCTATAAAATCATTTTGCACAAAAAAATCAATTTGGTTTAAATAATCATTATGAGTATTTAAATACCCATGAGAAAACACAATTAAAGCCTTTGGAGTATAAGTATCATTTTTTTTATACACATAACCTCTTAAAGTTTGCCCATTATTAGAATTAAAAGAAACCTCTTCAGTAATCATTGAAAAATCACTCTCACTAAAAGTATTAGAAGAAACTTCTTCTCTCATACCAAAATTACTATTATAGCAAACAATTGTAATCCACATTGGCAGAATAGCAAACAAAACTATAAATAAAACAACTAAAATAATTAAAATTTTAATCCACTTTTTCATAAAAAATTCATTCCTTTCCAAGCACACATAGGTGTAAAATAATTTCCTTCAAACAAAACTCAAGCCACTTTCAAAGTCACTCATAGATATGAAATAATTTATTTCAAACTAAACTCAAGCCACTTTCAAAGGCACGCATAGATATGAAATAATTTATTTCAAACTAAACTCAAGCCACTTTCAAAGGTACGCATAGATATGAAATAATTCGTTTTAAACCAAACTCAATCCATTTCAAAGGACACATAAATATAAAAGAAATTATTTCAAACTATCTCCATCCAAAGTATAAAAACAAAAATAAAAATTTCATATACTAATTTTCAAATTGATAAAGTAGTCATAAATCAAACAAACTGTTTTCTAATATTATACAATAAAAAGCCACTAAAAACAAAGAAAAAAACATAAAAATATAATAATTTATCTAATTTATGATATAATAACACAGAAAGTCAAATAATTTGTGAAATAAATGGAGGATAATTGTGGAAATAGAAAGCATAAAACAAGAATTAAAAGTATTATGGGATTTTATGTCACTAGATACAAAAATAGAAAAAAGTGACCTAATTATAGGATGTGGATGTGCCAACATAAAAATACCAATAAAATGTGCAGAATTATACAAAAAAGGATATGCAAAAAAAATACTATTTGCAGGTGGATATGGAAAAATAACAAAAGATACATTTAAAATCACAGAAGCAGAAATGTATAAAAATATAGCCATAGAAGAAGGAGTGCCAGAAGAAAAAATAGTATTAGAAAACAAATCTACAAACACAGGAGACAACTTTAGATACTCACTAAAAATAATTCAAGAAAACAAAATAGAAGCAAACAAAATCATAATTGTTCATAACCACTTATCAGAAAGAAGAACATATAGTGCAGCAAAAGCAATTATAAAAAATGCGCAAATATATATAACATCACCAGAAACAAACTTCGACTATTGGATAAGCAGTTTAAAATCATATGATGAAGAAAAAGCAAGAAAAAATATATCTGTTGTAGTAGGAGATGTACAAAGATTGATAATATTCCCACAATTTGGCTGGCAAATAAAACAAGAGGTACCAGAAAAAGTAAAAATAGCATATCAAAAACTCAAAAGATTAGGATTTGATAAATATATCTTCACAAAAGAACAAATAGAAAATCTAATAAAAGAACATGGCCTAAAAGATGGGCAAAGTCCAATATACTGGAATTAAAAATAAAACTGCAAACAAAATGAAACAAAAATAAAACTACAAATCAAATAAAAGATAAGGCTAAAGATCCCCTAAAAAGGAAATTAAAAATCGAAAAAGATACAAAATAAAAAAATGAAACCAAAAGATAAAAAATAAAAAACAAAAAAGCGAAAATAAAACAAAAAGGAAGGAAACAAAATGTCTGAAGCAAGAAAATATATAACCTTAGATAATAACCAAATACCAATAATAGTAAGGAATTACACAAATTCATACAACTTAAAAATATATTTCAAAGGAAACATACTAAATGTAAGCAAACCAAAAAGAATGTCAACAAAAAAGCTCTTACAAATATTAAATACAAATAAAAAAGTAATACTAGACCAATATAGCAAAATAAACTTATCAGAAAATAAAGAAATAAAACACTGGAAAACAGGCGAAGAAATAGCATATAAAGGAGAAATATATAAAATTTATGTAGAAAACCAAGACAAAAACCTTTTAACAATTCAAATAAAAGAAAAAGAACATACATTTAATATAAAAATCCCAGAAACCTTAAATGAAACCCGGTAGAAAAAGAATAATAGATCAAAATATAAAGCAAATATTCAAAAACGAAACCCAAAAACTAATACAAAAACGCCTTCCATATTGGAGCAAATTAACAAATTTGCAATACAATAGTTTCAAAATAGGAGATGCAACAAGTAAATTCGGCAGTTGTGTGCCAAGCACAAAAGCACTACATTTTAGCAACAGATTAATAATGTTACCAGAAGATAAAGTAGATGCAATAATAGTACACGAGCTATGCCACATAGTACACAGCAACCACAGTAAAGAATTTTACGACCTTGTTAAAAAATACATACCAAATTATGATGAAATAAACAAATGGTTAAAACAAAATAGTAAAATGATATTATTCTAAAGCAAAATACTATAACAAGCGAATATAATTGTTAAATAAAAAGCAAAATGTTCTAAAAAGCAAATAATAATTGTTAAATAAAAAGCCAAACTAAACTCTATACCAAACGCAATAACAACAAACTAATTACCAAAGTTACTACAATTATAATAATTACAGTCATTACCGGAATTAGCACGATTACAATGATTACAATCATTACCGGAATTAGCACGATTACAATGATTACAATCATTACCGGAATTAGCTCGATTACAATGGTTACAATCATTACCAGAACTACCAGAACTACCAAAATTACAATCATTGCAATCATTACCAGAATTAAAAGAATCAAAAGCCGCCAAAGTTGCCAAAGTATCCCCAATTTGTGTGAAAAATGTGGAAAGTAATGCTATTTCTTCTGGAGTTTTACCATTTGCAATATTACAAGAAACTGCAGAAACTAAAAAGACAAATTCACAACTATCTATAAAAATCCCTCCAATAAAAAAACATAAATAAAAATTAAAACAAGACCATATATCAAAAGTCAGAATAAAAAACATAAATAAAAATTAAAAACAAAGCCATATATCAAAAGTCAGAATAAAAA
>CALXCJ010000059.1 GCA_944386775.1 uncultured Clostridia bacterium | reverse complement strand
TTTAATAATCTTTGCATTTCTGGTCGCATTAGGTCTTTTCCAGAATGTCCTGCATCATTATATACATCTACAATATCGTAATTGTTCTTTTCACAATATTCTTTTATCATTCGTAACTGTGAATCAATAGAATAGCCATTATCTCTTTGGTCTTCTGTTGATACTCTTACATAAACTCCGCATCTCATAAAAAATATCCTCCTTCACATGTTTCCTATCTAAAAAGCGTTTTTGCAAGTCTAATTTTAAAATTTATAATTTATATTCCTTGAAAGGATTTTCTTAAATTAATGTATTTAAAATTTGACAATAGCATTGTTCCTTACTTGTTTCCTAAGTTGAATGCTATAATCTGAAGGCTAAGTTTTCAATTTTATAAGAATTTGTTTAAGTTCTTTTAGATTATACTTCTGCTGATATTCCTTAATATAGAATGGTTTACTAGATATTTCATTTACTTTGTATTCTAGTATTGTAAGAGTAATTGGATATGTAATTAGATATTCAGTAGGCTCTATAAATTGTAAATTCGTAGCCATTAAATGCTTAATCTTTCCATTCTTAATTGTGTAATTATAATTTTTAATGATTTCCAATAATTCCTCATTAGGTTTTAATTCCTTTATTATCTTAAATTCAAGCATTAAAAATTTCCTCCTTTCCAGAAAGAGAACATTTTTTGTTTATATAAAAAAAGCAACCTACAAACTTTTTATAGTTCGTAAGTTGTTTTTATTTGGAGCGGGTAGTCAGAAACGTAAAAGTTTTCTTTCTACTCGCATTACTAGGTTCTATTAGATTAAAAATACTTTTTCAATGTAATTTCAACGTAATTTTTTAAGCTACTTTTATTCCTGTTTCAATTATTTCTTGAACAAATGGATTTCCATCTTCAAAGTCTTTTACTTTTATTGGGTGTGGTTCTATTCTTAAATCTATATTTTGAGTTAACATCATTAACTCAACCATTAAATCAAAAACATTGCTATCACTATTGATAATGATTGCTACATCTATATCACTATCTTCGTGATTTGTTCCTTTAGCATAAGAGCCAAATAAATATACTTCTTGAATAGTATAATGTTTAGATATTTCTTTGATGTATTTTTCTATACTTCTCAAAATACTTACATCAACATTTCCTTTAACCATGTTCTAACCTCCTCGATATTTTTTATCTGTTCAGATGTATATTCTTCTGTACATCTTTCGTAAAATTCATTTTTATAATCTTCATATCTTGCACTTATATTAAATGAGTTACAAGTCATTAATATTTTTGACTTTCTTTCATCTAATTCAATATTACATCTTTCAGCTAAAATATTCAAATTATGAATTTTAGGTGGATAAGGACTACTTTCATTTACTTTTGCATATATTGCTTTTAATAATTTTTCTAATGTTAAATGACCTATAAATAATGCCCATGTATATTGCTTAGTTTCATAATTCTTTTTCATTGACTCATAATCTCTATCTGAACTTTCAATCCAATAATTCATCAAATCTATGCTATTCATCTTTCAAGACTCCTTTCTCTTATTATTATCTTATTTTCTATACATATACTATATGTAATCTAAATTAATTTCTCAGTTTTTCTTCTAATTGATTTATAATTTTTTGTAATCCATTTATTTTTTCGTTAGTTATTTTTATTTCTACATTTAATGTTGCAATACTATCTTGAACTAAAAATTTATCCCTTTTTTTTAATTCTTCGATTTGGTTATTGCAAGAATTTAAGTAATTTACAAGACCATCTTTCAATTTATTTAATTCTTGTATCTTCTCATCAGTATTCAGTTCTTTACCTTCAAATAATTTATCCAAATATTTTAAATCGCCATTAACTAATAGAGAATATTCATCTATCATTTGTTTATAGCCACATACCCATAATAATTCGTTATAATTTGTTAGACCTTTAGAAGATTGTGCAATTTTTTCCAATAGATGTGGCTTTGGAGGGATTTCTATTTTACAATTTATATATTGTGAAATAGAGGTTCTTCCTATCCCAGAATATTTAGCAAAATCTTCTTGATTATTGTAATTAGCTTGTATATTTAATAATATTTTTGAAAATTCCTCTTTATTAAACATTTTCTTCCTCCATAAATATAGTATAAACTAACTTTTTTTGAAAGTCAATAAAGTTTTTTCAAAAAAATGAACAAAAGGTGTTGACTTTTATAAAAATCGATTATATAATGGTTTTGTTCAAAAAAATAAACGAGTATAAAAATATATTAACCAACAATAAACTCTTTGTGCCTATATAAAGATTATTTTTTTAACTTGTTTTGTTCAAAAAACTAAACAAAGGAAGTGGATTTAATATGAGAATTAAAAAAGAAAGTAAAATGTCTTGGCAAGAAGCACCTGATATTATATCCCCTGAAGATTTAAGTAATATTACTGGAATTGGAATCCAAAGTTTTAGAAAGTTATTTGATAGTCCAGACTTTCCTTCTATTAATAAAAGTATAATTGGAAATACAGGAAAGGCAGATAAAGAAGCAGTCAGATTATATCTTCAAGGGATTAAGTTTAAGAATAATGATAAAAATGTTTTATTAGTCATGATTTATAAAGAACTAAGGAAAATGAACCTTTATAATGAAGCTAATCAAAATCAGGAAATAATATAAATTTTACTTACACTATTTAAAAAATTGCTTACACTCTCATCTATATTTATATATTTTAATTTTTCTGTTTTTAAGTTAAAAAGTGTAAGCAAGTGTAAGTAAAATAGGTGAATACTCTATAAAAAATATAAGTAGGAGGATAAAAAGTTGAAAACAGAGTCAATAAATAAAATTATAAATAAAAAATCAATTAAAAAACCAAAGTTATTAGTAGAAAATCTTTTGCCAGCAGACGGAATTACTATTTTAGCAGGAGAACCTAAAGTTGGAAAAACATTTTTGTTACAACAACTTACTTATAGTATTTCTGTTGAAAGTGCATTTTTAGGAAGAAATGTAGAAAAAACAAAAGTAATATATTTTTCTACTGAAAATTCAATAGAACTTCTTAAAGATAGACTTTTAAATTTAGGAACAAATTTTGGTAATAGTTTGTATTGTTATCAATGCCCTATGAATATTGATGACATTAAATATACATTAGCAACAATGAGAAGAAAGAAAAATGAGAGAATTTTAGCAATTATTGATACATTTCAAGAGGTTGTATATGGCAATCAAAAATTCAATATAAATGCCTATAATGATACTTATAATTTAGGAGATATTTATAAACAAATATCAGATGAGTTCAACACAACTTTTATTCTTGTAATTCATTTGAACAAAAATGAAAATGATAGTTTTAAAAGAATAATGGGATCAACAGGATTGAGAGCTGTAACGAGTGCTAATATAACTCTTGAACAAGAAAAAAATAATAATTATATATTAAAAGTTGAAAGTAGATATTTTGTAAACCAAGAAATCAATCTAAAAAAACTAGAAAATGGATTTTTTGATTTGAACGTAGGAGAAATACTAGAAAGTACAAATGATTTAGACATTGTTACTATAACAAAAATGTTAGCAAAACTAGAGAAGAAATATGTAGAAGATACTTCTTCAAATTTATGTGTTGCATTTAATTTAAAATATACTACCACAAATTGTTTATATAAAAAGTTGGAAAACAATAAGAAATTATTAGAACAATGTCATATTGCTTTTAAAAAGAGGCGTTCAAATGGAAAAAATCTAATAAGAATTGAATTGTTAGAATGATGTTGTTGATAATGCATAGCATAATCCTAAAAGTTATTTGATGACTTTTAGGATACGAATATAACAAAATATCGGTAGATTTTTGTTATATGAGCTTGAAAAATAACAATGAGAGTTGTACTCGAAATTGTTTTTTTCAAGAGGGTGTTAAGAGGGGATACCTCTTAGTCCTGTACCTTTGTTAAAAGGTACGAGGACACATACTTTATAAATAAAGCTATGAAAAATTTGTGATAAAGGAAGTGAAAATATGATAAGCAAAAATGAAATGTATGTTGGATTGCCATTTCTAAAATGTAGTAGTAACCCTTCCCAAACCATCAATGCAAAAACAAATAAAAAATCCAAAACAGCTGTTACTAAAAAAATCGCATTTGAAGCATTTGAAAGATTTGGAAATGATCCAGATATAAACAAAGATGAGAGTAATAAGAATATTTATTTGACCAATATAGAATCTACAGAAGAATATTTAGAATTAATAGAAAAAACAAAAGAAAAAATCAATAAGCAATTAGTTAGTAAAAATAAGAAAAAATTGCGAAAAGATACTGTTGATACAATAGCATTAGTTGTAAAACCTTCTTATGATTCGATGAAACAATTAACCTATGATGAACAAGTAAAATTCTTGAAAGCTAGTAAAGTTGTAATTGAAGATATTTTTTGCCAATATATCAATCCAAATTTTAAATTTGATGGTGCTATCATACACTTTGATGAAATAAATCCTCATTTACATTGTTTAGGTATGCCAACTATAATTGATGAAACAACTGGAATTGAGACTTTTAATGCAAAAAAATTTTTATCATTAAAAAACATTACTCATTTGAATAGAAATTATAGTACAAAAATGAAAGAATTAGGTTGGAATGTAAAAGACTTTAAACTGTACGAAAATATGACACTAGAAGAAAAAGATGAACACAAGAAAAATAAGAAAAATTATGGTAGAAATAGTTTGCAATTTAAAAAAGAAGAAAAACAAAAATTAGAAGAAGAAATTAATAATTTAGATAATTTAAAAACAGAAGTTGTTGAAAAATTAACAAAAGACCAAGATGTAAAGGAATTAGCAATTAGTAGAGTAAAACAAGATGAAACAATTCAAAATAAAGTTGTTAATCAAATAATTGATAATATGAAAATAGATGAAATCGAAAAAATTGAAAAAGAGCAAAAAGAAATTTTTAAATCGGATTTAATAAACTATTATGCTAAAGATGAAAAATTACAAGAAGAAGCCAAAATCGAAGCTAAAAATAAACTGTTAGATGAAAACATCAATAAAATGTCAGTTGCGGAACAAGAAACTATTAAACATTATAAAAAAGTAGCCATTGATGTAGGAAAATACAATGATGAATTAGAAAAAAATATTGATAAACTTTTATTCAAAAATAAAATTTTAAAAAAGATTTTAAAATTTGTTTCATATTTTTTGCCTTGTCATATACAAGATAAATTAAATCAATGGGTTGATATAGATGAAATGGGCGAAGTATCAGAAAATGAAATAAATAACAATATTTTTCAATATGTAGAGGAAATTGATGAACAAAACAATATTGAAGAAAGCGAGGAAATATAATGGGAAAAAGACGAGCAAATGGAGAAGGTTATTTAGGTACAATAATAGAAAAACACAAAAGAAAGAAATTTTTAAAACAAATGTGTAAAACTTGTTCTGAATGCCAAAATAAATGTAATAGAGAACAATTTGAAGTATGTGATAAATGTCAAAATTGTAAACAAGACTGTTTAAAATACTGTGATAGATATTATTGCTATAAAAGAGTACATTCTCAAATTACAATAGATGGTCGACAAACAACAGTTGCTAGTAGTAAAAGCAAAAGTGAAGCTGTTAATAGAAAAATGCAAGCAGAAGCAAAGGCTCTTACTGGTAACTATATCAGAAAGAACGATATAAAAATATTAGATTTAATTAAAAAAATCGATAATGAAAAATTTAGAAATCGGTAAAATTAAGCAAACAACACAAAATAAAAATGAATATGAATATAGGAAAATAGAAACTTCTTATATAAATGAAATCTCTATGCAAAAAATCACTTATAATCAATTACAAGACTTTTTAGATTTACATAGATATTTATCTCAATCTGAATTAAATAAGCTAGTTCAAAAGCTAAAAGCTGGTTTTAACAGAGCAGTTATTGAAAAAATTATTGCTTACGCTGACAATCCTATGCTTAGAGTTCAAGTGCCTGTTTCATTTAAAGAAATAAAAGAAGTTGTTGCTTTTGATTTAGAAGAAGAAATTAAGCTTTTAAAATATATTGCTACAACTGAAAGGCTTGTAAAAAGTAATAAATGCAATTATGATAAAGATACTATAAGAAATTTAATTATATGTGGTTTATTTACTGGAACAAGGATTGGCGAATTAGGTTCAATAAATTATACAAAGCATATTGATTTTAAAAATAAAAATCTTATTATTACTACTACTCTTACAAAAGACAAAAATGGTCATATCATTTTAGGAAATGAAACAAAAACTGGAAGATATAAAAGATTAAAAGGCAAAAAGGATATTAGATATATTCCATTTGCATTATTTGATTCAGCAATTTTAACTCACATTCTTGAAAATCAAATAAAAATTGCAAAAGAAAATAAATATAACAAAAATAATCTTCTTTTTTGTCAGAAAGATGGACAAGTAATCAGTCATATTAGGATTAATTCTATTTTTAAACGTATCTGTAGAGAAGCCAAAATAAAATTAGAGTTAGATACAGGTTGCCATTTTCACATGACAAGACATACAGTAATTACAAGATTAATTGAAATGGGAACTGATCCTATGGTTATTGCTTCTTGGGTAGGGCATACTAATACAAGACAAATTGAAGAAACTTATGGACACATTTTACAAAATTTTAAGAATTGGCAGTTAGAAAATCCAGGAAAATACTATAAAAAAGAAGATTTAATTACAAAGGAAGTAAAAAAATTACTGCTTAATTTATAAAATAATTATCAATAGGAAATTGGAATAAAGTTGAATAGGCTTCTTTGAACTATCTTCTTTATGCCGAGAAAACTATTGACAATTTTTGAATGATATAATTTTGTAAGGCAGTTAAGAATAAAGAAGCTTAACTGCCTTAATAGATAAAAATCAAAATGTTTAATAAAGTATAATTTTTATTTATTTTCAAAATAAAAACTCCCATTGTAACGCCAGCAATGGGATTAATACTTATTTTATATTTTGTATTCCGAAACAGAAATTATGATTCACATCTACATAATAATAAATCTGTAAATCTTTAGTTTCTAATTCGGTGTGCGGAATACTTCTACTTACAGTTGCACCATTTTGTTCTAGTACCGAAATTGGAATCTCAAACTGATCTAACCAACTATTGTACTTGAGACTGTCCGAAATCCCATCATTTGCAGCTATGATACTTATTAAATAAGCACCTTCAAGCTGATTAGCATTTTCCATTTCATTAAGTAAATATACTATATATTGAAGCATATTATTTCCTCCTGTCTATTTTATTTGGCGCTAAACAGAACATTCTCTAACTTAATTATACTATAAATTATGTAAAAGTGCAAATATGTAAAGTTTTTTCTAATACTTATATGATAAGATATATTGTGAGGTTTGTTATCTCTGAGATAAAAATCATCATATTAGAAAATATAGACATAAAATATTAAATATATAGAAAGATATGTCCATCTTTAATATACTTTATAATTGCTTTAATAATGCTTATAATTTAAAGTAGATTAAATAAGATATAATATATTTTTATCAGTTAAGGTGCCTACCATTCCTTATGTTAGACACCTATTTCAATTATAAAATTTCATCATATTATCAATTACGAAAATTGCATAAAGAAGCAACTCGACGAAGCTAATCATTTTATAAATTTTCTTCATTGACAATATATTACTGCATTTCTATAAAGTAAATTAGTACCTTTAGGAGAATACAATTTAAGGTTTTCAATGTAATTTTTATTTCAATGTATTTATTTTTATCTTTTCAATGTGATTTCAAAGTAATTTTATTAATTTTTAAAGCATTTTTATAAATTTTTATAAAAATGTGCAAAAAAATAAAAGCCTATAATATAGTATTTTAAAGCTTTTTAAACATTTATAACTTTTTATGAATTTTAATATTTTATTATAATTTGGAGCGGGTAGTGGGAATCGAACCCACGCTATCAGGTCGGAAGCATGACATTCTACCACTAAATTATACCCGCACTTTATATTCACAATATAATTATATAATTTTTATTCCAAAAATTCAAGCAAAAATTTAAGTAAAATAAAAAAAATTAAAACCTGTCCCAAAATGACCATTTTTGGTCACGAGGGACCTGTCCCAGATTGACCAAAATAAAAAATTTATAAAATTTGTAAAAAAAAGAAGGAAAAAGTTTTTTTATAGAGAATAATATAATTGTACATATATTAAACGATATGTATAATAAAACTTAAGGAAGGCGGGTGCACACAAGATGCAAATCACAGACGTACGTTTAAGAAAAGTAAATTCAGAGAACAGAATGAAAGCTGTTGCTTCTGTAACATTCGATAACGAATTCGCAGTTCACGATATTAAAGTTATCGAAAGTCAAAATGGATTATTTATAGCTATGCCTAGCAGAAAAACTCCAAACGGAGAATTCAAAGATATAGCTCATCCAATCAATGCTGAAACTAGAGAGAAAATTCAAAAAGCTATTTTAGATGCTTATGAAGCTCCAGAAACAGAGGGATCAGCAGAATAATTATAAATAGTAAAAGAAGATATCTAGTGAAGGTATCTTCTTTTATTCTTATTTATTTTCTTATCTATTTTCCATATATCAAATTTTCTAAAATTTGAATTGCATTGCTTGCTGCTCCTTTGCGTAGGTTATCTGCTACGACCCAAAGATTTAAACCGCTTTTTACACTATAGTCTCTTCTGATTCTACCTACAAAAACTTCATCATATCCATTTGCTTTTGTTGCTAGTGGATAATAGTTTTTTTCTACGTCGTCTACTACTATTATTCCTGGATAGTTTTGTAGTAACATTCTTACATCGTAAATGTCAAAATCTTTTTCAAATTCAACATTTATACTTTCACTGTGACAATTTTCTACTGGTACTCTAACTGTTGTTGCAGTTATTGGTAAGTTTGGTCTATCTAGTATTTTTCTTGTTTCATCAATCATTTTGTGTTCTTCTTTTGTATATCCATCATCTAAAAATACATCTATATGTGGTATACAATTATTATAAATTGGATATGGAAATTTTTTAGGTGCTTCTCCATTTTGACCATTTTTTAAGTCTAGTATGCCTTCTCTTCCCGCTCCTGATACGGCTTGATATGTAGAATAGACTATTCTTTTTATTGTATATTTTTCGTCTAGTGGTTTTAATGGAACTACTGCTTGGATTGTTGAACAATTTGGGTTCGCAATTATCCCTTTATTTTCAAAAATTTTTTCTTTATTTACTTCTGGTACTACTAATGGTACTTCTGGATCCATTCTAAATACACTGCTATTATCTATGACTATACATCCTTTTTGTACTGCAATTGGTACATATTTTTTTGATACTTCTCCTCCTGCACAAAATATGGCATAGTCAAAGTGTGTGTCAAAAGATTTTTCTGTTAGTTCGCAAGTTATATATGTTTGCCCCATAAATTCTATTTTTGTTCCAGCTGATTTTTTGGAACAAAATAGTGTATATGTACAGTTTGGCAAGTTTTTTTCTTCTAGAACTTTTAATGCGGTTCTTCCTACTACTCCTGTACTTCCTACTATAGCAATTTTATTTGATGTTTTCATATTTAAATACCTCCAATATAGTATATGTTTGAATTTTTAAAATGTACTTATATAATTTTATTTATATTATTTTAAATGATAACATAAATATTTGCATTAAACAAGAAAATTTTTAATAAATTTATATGTTCACGTTATGTAAATTAAGAAAAATAAAAAATTTTAAAAAAAGTATTGACAAAAATCAAAAAACAAATTATAATCATTCTTGTCAGATTTAAGAAATATGCAGGTGTAGTTCAATGGTAGAACCTCAGCCTTCCAAGCTGATGACGTGGGTTCGATTCCCACTACCTGCTCCATTA